>CALMRL010000066.1 GCA_937873345.1 uncultured Beijerinckiaceae bacterium
CCTCGTCGCCGCGGACGGCGCGGCGATGACCGAGCATCTCCGCGCCCTCGCCAACGAGCCGGCGCTGCGCGCCCAGCTCGCCGCGCACGGGCTGGCGACGGTCCGCGCCCGCCACACCTGCGCGCACCGCGCCGGCGAACTCCTCAGCATCGCCGCCGAGTTGGGATCTCCCGGGGCAGGGGCATGAACATCGCCTTCTACGGCTCCTCGCTTGTCTCCTCGTACTGGAACGGCGCCGCCACCTACTACCGCGGCATGCTGGGGGAGCTGGCGCGCCACGGCCACGCCATCACCTTCTACGAGCCCGACGCCTACGGCCGGCAGCTGAACCGCGATATCGCCGACCCCGAGTACGCCCGTGTCGTCGTCTATCCCGCCACCGAGGAGGCGGCGCGCGGCGTGATCGCGGACGCCGCGCGGGCCGATGCGGTGGTCAAGGCGAGCGGCGTCGGCGTCTTCGACGAGCTGCTCGTCACCGCGCTGCCGGACGCCGCGCGTCGCGACGCGCTGCTGATCTTCTGGGACGTCGACGCGCCGGCGACGCTCGCCGAGATGCGCGAAGCGCCCGACCATCCCGTGCGCCGCATGCTGCCGCGCTACGACATGGTGCTGACCTACGGCGGCGGCTCGCCGGTGATCGCCGCCTATACGGCGATGGGCGCCCGCGCGTGCGTGCCGGTCTACAACGCCCTCGACCCCGCGACGCATTTCCCTGTCGCGCCCGACCCTCGCTTCAACTGCGATCTCGTCTTCCTCGGCAACAGGCTGCCCGACCGCGAACGGCGCGTGGAGCAATTCTTCCTGGAGCCCGCAGGGGCGCTACCGTCTCGCGCGTTCCTCCTCGGCGGCTCCGGCTGGGACGGCAAGGCGATGCCGACCAACGTCCGCCGGCTCGGCCACGTCTCGACGCGTGACCACAACGCGCTCAACTCCACCGCGCGGGCGGCGCTGAACATCTCGCGGGCGTCGATGGCCGACACGGGCTTCTCGCCGGCGACCCGCGTCTTCGAGGCGGCCGGCGCCGGATGCTGCCTGATCACCGATGCGTGGGAGGGCATCGAGCTGTTCCTCAAGCCGGACGAGGAGATCCTCGTCGCCCGCGACGGCCGGGACGTCGCCGCGCACATGGCGGCGCTGACGCCCAAGCGCGCGGCGGCGATCGGCGCGGCGGCGCAGGCCCGCGTGCTCGCCGAGCACACCTACGCGCGGCGTGGCGTAGAGGTGGATGCTCTGCTGCGCGAGGCGCTGGCGCGCAAACGGGCTGGTTGATGCACCTCGTCGTCCTCGGCCTTTCGCTCTCCTCCTCCTGGGGCAACGGCCACGCCACCACCTATCGCGCGCTGCTGGAGGCCTTCGCCGCGCGGGGCCACCGCGTCACCTTCCTCGAGCGCGACACGCCGTGGTACTGCGCACACCGCGACTTCGGCTCGGCGCCGTACTGCGACTTGCGCTTCTACGACTCGCTCGACGAGTTGCAGGGACTTGCGCCGCTGATCGCCGGGGCCGACGCCGCGCTTGTCGGCTCCTACGTGCCGGACGGGGTGGAGGTCGGCCGCTTCGTGCAGCGAACGGCGCGGATGGCGGCCTTCTACGACATCGACACGCCAGTGACGCTGGCCAAGCTCCGGAGGGGCGACCACGAATACCTGTCGCCCGAGCTGATCCCCGGCTACGCCGTGTACTTCTCCTTCACCGGCGGCCCGACGCTCGACCTGCTGCAGCGCGCGTACGGCGCGCCGGCGGCGTGCGCCCTGTACTGCTCGGTCGATCCCGCCCGCTATCGGCCCCTGACATTCCAGCCGCGCTACGACCTCGGCTACCTCGGCACCTACAGCTCCGACCGCCAGCCGGTGCTGCAGCGCCTGCTGGTCGAGCCGGCGTGCCGGCTGCCCGATCGCCGCTTCGTCGTCGCCGGGCCGCAGTACCCCGCAGACGTCGACTGGCCCGCCAACGTCCACCGCATCGACCACGTGCCGCCGCAGGATCACGCCGCCTTCTACGGTGCTTGCCGCTGGACGCTGAACGTCACCCGCGCCGACATGGTGCAAGCGGGCTGGTCGCCGAGCGTGCGGCTGTTCGAGGCGGCCGCCTGCGGCTGCCCGATCCTGTCGGACCGCTGGGCAGGCCTCGACGCACTGCTCGCGCCAGGGCAGGAGATCGAAATCGTCGATCGCGCGGACGAGGTGGTGCGGGTGCTGGCCGGGACAGGTGAAGAGGAGCGTCGGTCGATTGCCCAGCGGGCGCGGGCGCGGGTGCTGGCCGGGCACACGGCGGCGCATCGGGCGGCGGAGTTCGAGGCGATGCTGGTCGAGCGGTTGCGAGGCGGTGGAGGGGACTCGTAGCCTCGGGATCTATCGCTATCGCGTCACGCCCCCCGCCCCATACCGCCGCACCATCTCCGCGCAGAACGCGGCGAACGCCTCCGGATCCCGCGGCGCGCTGGTGTGGTGCGGCTCGATGCCCTCCGCCTCCGGCGTGAAGCAGAAGGTCACGGTGGTGGCGAACGGCTCCAGCGCCCGCATCATCCGGTCGAACCACGCCTCCGCGCCGGGCCTCAGCCAGTCGGCCCAGCTCAAGCCCGTGCGGATGTATGTGACGCCGAGGCGCTTGAACCACTCCACCGCCTCGTCCAGCCGGTGGTCATCGAAGTGAAACCACTGGCACAGCCCCATCGCCGGGGTGTGCCGGGCGAAGCGTTGCAGCGAGGGCTTCGGCGTGCCGTCCTCGCGCAGCAGGCCCATCGCGAAGTGCCGGTAGTACGAGGAGCCCTCCGCCTCCCTGTGGCGGGTCGTCGCCTCCCAGGCGCGCGGCAGGTCGTAGAGCGAGTACCAGTGGATGCGCGGCACCCGGCCGACCAGCAGTTCGGCGGTGCGGTCGAAGCCGAACACCTGCACCTCATCGGCGCCGAAGGTCGAGACGCCGACCTCGCTGACCCAGACGGGCAGGCTCGTCACCGCCCTGATCTCGTCGACCTTGGCCGGCCACTCGTCGATCTTCCACAGGTTCCAGTCGAGAGGGAAGCCGTGCACGGCGACGGCGTCGACGTGGTCGAGCACGCCGTAGCCGGCAAGGCGTTGCACGAAGGAGGGGTCGATCGGTGACATCCCGCCGAGCACGCGGGGCAGGACGGGGTCGACGGCGCGGATCGCCTGGCCGGCGAGGATCGTCATCGCCGCGAACTTAGTCCAGTCGGGATCGACGGCGAGATCCCAGTGCGACTTGTTGTTCGGCTCGTTCCAGATCATCGCGGCTTCGATCACGCGCAAGCCTTTCGCGGATGGACGGGGGCGTGGCCGCCAGCGCCGCGCCGGCACAGGTACACCTCCGGCTCGGCGCGCACGAGGTCGGTGAAGCCGGCCGAGCGCAGCATCGCTTCGGCGCCGCTGCGGTTCGGCACGAACCAGTTGCTGTCGTCGCCGCAATACCGCTCCTCGATGAAGTGCAGGCGGGGATAGTCCGGCCGCTCGAAGACCGCGGTCTCCTGAAAGGGGTAGTCCGACTCGATCGGCGAGACGCCGTCGGCGCCGCGCTGCATCGACTGGAACAGCAGCAGGTCGGCGGCCGCGTGGGCGTGGATGAGGTCGAGCGCCAGCAGGGGATGGCGCAGGTGGTAGAATACGCCCATGAAGATCACGAGGTCGAAGCGCTCGCCGAGCGAGGCGACGTCGTAGACGGAGAGCTTCGCGAACTCGATGTCGAGTCCCGCCACATCCGCCGCGAGGCGCCCCTGCGCGAGGTAGCGCTCGTCGGTGTCGATGCCGAGCACGCGGGCGGCGCCGCGCCGCTTCATCTCCATGGCGTAGAAGCCGCCGTTGCATCCGATGTCGAGCACGCTTTTGCCCGCGAGGCTCGCCGGCAGGGCGTGGGCGAAGCGCTGGAACACGACGTTGGGGTAGTCGTAGAGGAAGTGCCCGGGCGCGGTGCGCACGCCGCCGACGTCCATGTTGTGGAACCACGGCCCCAGCTCGGCGACGCGGCGGCCGATCTCCTCGCGGGTCATAGGCCCGACGTCTCGTTCAGCAGCGTCACGCGGCTGCCCCAGGGCTCGATCACCACGCGGCTCAGCGAGGCCGGCGCCACCTCGAAGCGCGGCAGCCCGTCGAGCGACAGGCCGAGCGCGTAGACCAGTGCCGCCTTGATCGGGTCGGCGTGGCTGACGAGCACGACCGTGCCATCGGGGTGGGCGAGGCGCAGCGCGTCGATCGAATCGAGGATGCGCGCCTGCGCCGCGCGCATGGTGTCGCCGGCCGGCGTGCGCGCCGTGGAGCGGGCGGCATTCCACCGTCTCCAGGCGTCGAGCAGTGCAAGCTCGTCGAAGCTGCGGCCCGACCATTCGCCGAAGTCGATCTCGAGGAGGCCGGGATCGACCGTCACGGGCAGGCCAAGCGTGGCGGCGATCGGCGCGGCGGTCTCCCGCGCCCGTTCAAGCGGGCTCGAATGCACCGCCGTCACCGCCTCTCCGGCGAGTCGCTCAGCGACCCGTTCGGCCTGCGCGCCCCCCTCGTCGGACAGGTGGACGCCGGGGCGGCGGCCGTCGAGGTGCCTGCCGAGGCGACCGTGGGCTCCGTGGCGGACGAGCAGGAAGGCGGTCACTGCCGCGGTGCCGCCGCGTGTCCACCTGCTCGACCTATCCCGTCGGCGGCACGGCGCCGTCTGCGGAGCCTTGGCATTGCAATCATCGCGAACCATGCGGCGAGGGGCGGGAGCCCTGCTGTCACGGGTTTCGCACGCGGATGCAAGTGGCCCGGCCGATGCGCCTCTCGGGCCGCCGACGTCATCGTCCGTGCCTCAAGCGCCGACCTGCTCTTCGTCGACAAGGTCGGCGCCTTCAACGGCCTCCTGGTCACAGCCGACCTTCTCGCGTCGATCGCCTTCGAGCACTGACGGGCGGATCGGGATGAGGCAGGTGCGCGCCGGCCCGCAGCGCCTCGGCGGCGCGGCGCCGATGACGGCCGGCATCGCGCCGATCGCCGGCTTCTGGAGCATGGGCGCACAGGGTGCGTCGGCAGCTCTCGGGACGATCCGAGGCGGCGTGTAGGCTACGAATAGTGTTCGTTCATTCTCTCCTCGACGCCCTCGCGCCCGCCGTCGACAAAGATTGTTCATTTACCGTCGCTCCGTGCGACGTGCAGCGGTTTCGTCGTGAAATAAGGTTCGTTCCTTTTCGTGGCGGCTAGATGGTCGTGGAAGTCGGCCATCGACAGCTCGACCCCTTTCCGCCGCGGCCATGGGCCGAGACCCATCTCGTCGGCGGCGTCCCGAACCGTTTTGTAGGTAGTTCCGATGCATCGGATCGCAGACGTTATGCCCGCACCTCTGGGGTGGGCCCAGGCGACGAACATCGGAAGGAGCGGGCCCCAACGCCTGGCGCGCGGAGCCGACAGCTTACCTTCGAGATTGACGTTCCGCGTGTAGACGTAGCCGCAGGAGCAGGTGAAGCGACCGGTCCTGCCAGTCGCGTCCAGGTCGACCACCACCCACTCGCCGCGATGGGGCGCGAGGGGGTTGTGGCACCGCCAAGGCGGCGCGGGGAAGGGACCCAGCTTGCGACCGATAGTGCGGATCCCTTGGATGGCGGCGTATGTCGCGATCGGATTGACGTGTTTACGGATGTTGCTCCTGCAAAGCCTCTTCAACCATGGACCGCATCGATCTCCGTCGAAGAGTTCTGGCTGGATCGGCTTGAGGAAGGCGATGCTCTTGCCGATCTCCACCCGCAATGCGTCGATCTTGAGTGGTAGTCGGCCGGACAGAGCGGTCCGCCGGACCTCCGGCAGCTGCCCGCCCTTGCGGCTGACGAAAGATCTGGCCGCGCATTCTTCTTGGAAGGTCAGTTGCCAGACCGTCCGGTCGCGGAACGGGAAGGATCGGCCATGGAGGATTGAGATGGCGTCCTCCGCCATGCCCACGAAGAAGTCGAGATGTCCATCTTCGACCCCCGCCAGCATGGAAGGGGCGTCGTCCGGACAGTTCGCCGACGTTGCCGCGACCAGGGACCATCTGATCGCGGCGCCCGCGACGGTTGCGATGCGCAAGGGCATACGTAGGCACCTGGCAGGTGGTGCTCCCGCCTCCAATGCAGTTCGACGTGCTCCGCCCGCATCTCGTCCGAACAGGCAGGACAGAACGCGAGGTCGTTCCGCCTGCGCACCGACGTCCTGAGGGACGGGAACATCGCCGAGCGGTTCGCGCCGCCAAGGATCTCGCTGCGCGCCGCCTTGCCCTCTTCGACATCGGTGAGCGCCGCGAAGTAGGGGTATAGCGTGTGGTCGAGGACGATGCCCATCGCGAGACCTGGTCCCGCGCCCGGGATGCGCCTCACGAGTTCGGCGATGCGCGTCGACATCGCGGGCAGGTGCGGCCTCTTCGCGATCGCGAAAAGGTTCTGGTTGGCTCGCTCCGCGTGCAGCCCGAGCCGCCTGCGGTACCTGGCCATGATGCTGTAGAGCAGCTCCTCGGGGAAGAATTCCGGCAGGTGGGTGAGCACCTTCGACGCCTCCGGGACCGTCCGCGACATCGCGCGGACCCCGGAGGTTGAGCGCGCGGGCTTGCACCCGCCTGACGCCCCGGTGGGCGCATGCATCGCCGATCCCGCTCCGACCCCGGCGGGGCGATCGGGTCGCCCGCCGCGTCATCTCCCGGTCGCTCTGAGGCCCTAGGCCGCCCTCGCACCGGTGATGAGGAGGATCGGATCGTGACGCCCGAGATCGACTCGTTGGAGGGCATGCTGGCGGCCATCGACAGCACCGGCTTCCGCGACCTGCCGCACGACCACGTGCGGATCTGGTTCCGCGGGCACGGCGACGAGGGTTGGAAGCTTCGGCCGGGGGCCTGCCGTCCGGACTTCGCAGACACGCCGGAGCGGGGCGTCCTGAAGGAGCGCCACATGACGCAGGACTTCCAGGCCCTCGCCGCGCCACTGCTCCGGGGATTCGACGACGTCGAGACCTACTTCATGCAGCAGCACCATCGGATGCAGACGAGGTTGCTCGACTGGAGCCTGAATCCCCTGGCCGCTTTGTTCTTCGCCCTCGATCCGCTGGACACGGGGACGGACGGCGCGTTCTTCGTGCTGGACGCATACCATCTGGCTGGGGACCGGGGGTTCTGCACTTCGAGGGCCGACGAGATCCGTCGGGCGGTGCGCGCCATCTTCGAGTGGAACGATCGGGACGAGCGGGGAGGGGAGTTGTGGCCGGCGGACATCCTCGCCGTGAGGCCCTTCAACATCGACCTCCGCATCGCGGCGCAGCGGGGTTGCTTCACCTTCCACCCCCCGGAGCGACCGGAGTTGGACCCGTCCCACGCCGCGCTGCGCCGCTCTCGCATCCCCGCGGCCGCCAAGGCGAGGCTGCGGAGGGGCCTGGACCTCCTGGGCTTCGACGAGTTCACCACCTACGGCGCCCTCGACGACCTGGCGAAGCGCCTGCGGCG
>CALMRL010000067.1 GCA_937873345.1 uncultured Beijerinckiaceae bacterium
GCCCTGGCCGGCGCGCCGGCCGCCGCCGGCCCGGCCTTGTCGAGGTCGTCGAGGTTGACGCCGGTGGTCTCGATGCGGGTCAGCCAGGTGACGATCGCGCCGAGGATCGAGGTGACGATCAGCCCGTAGAGCAGCGCCGTGGTGCCGATCGTGGTGAGCAGGATCGGGAACAGGAAGGCGGTGAGCACCGCGCCCACTTTCGCGAAGGCGGCGGCGAAGCCCGCGCCCTTGCCGCGGATGCGCGTCGGGAACACCTCGCCGGCGAGCAGGTAGGTTTGCGCGTTCGGCCCGAGGTTGGTCATGAAGTTGAACAGCATGAAGCCGGCGAAGATCAGCAGCGTCCTGGCGCCGCCCTCGACCGCCGCCGACAGCGAGGCGAGGAACAGCCCCGCCGCGCAGCCGATGAAGCCCACGACCTGCAGCCGGATGCGGCCAAGCACGTCGGCGAGCAGCACGGCGAAGGCGATGCCGATGATCAGCAGCGTGGTGATCAGCGCCGCGCCCTTGGCGGCGGTGATGTCGTTAGCGATGATGTCCGACACCGAACGGGCGTGGTCGGCGCTGGCCCCCACCGCCGCGGCGAGGATGGTCGGCGTGAAGATGCCGATGCCGTAGGTGCCGAGGTCCTGCAGGAACCACGGCACCGAGGCGAGGATGGTGGCGCGCAGGTTGCGCTTCTCGAACAGCGCGGCGTAGGAGGTGCCGCCGCCGTGCCCGTCCACCGCGACGCCGTCGCGGGCGGCGAGCTCGATGTTGGTGGGATACTGCGGCTTGCGCTCCAGCAGGCGCTTCACTGCCGTCTCGGCGCGGGCCTTGTCGCCCTTGGCGACCAACCAGTTCGCGCTTTCCACGATGAAGAAGCGGCCGAGCAGCACCAGCACCGCGGGGATGAGGGCGGAAGCGTACATCCAGCGCCAGGCGGACAGCTCCGGCAGGGTGGCGAGCACGCCATAGCCGACCGCCGTGCCGGCCAGCGCGCCGATCGCCTGGAAGGCGAAGGCGCCGAGCACCAGCTTGCCGCGGGCGAGGCTCGGGATGCTTTCCGAGATGATCATGTGCGCGGTCGGGTAGTCGCAGCCGAGCGCCAGCCCGAGGCAGAACAGGAAGATCGCGAGCAGGGTGAAGTTCGGCGCGACGCAGAGCAGCGCCAGGAACACGCAGAAGATCACCATCTCGACGATGAACATCGGCTTGCGGCCGAAGCGGTCGGCGAGGCCGCCGAGCGCCACGGCGCCGATCAGGATGCCGAACAGGCTGGCGGCGCTGATGATGCCGTGCTCGGCCTTGCCGATGTGGAACTCGGCCGAGATCAGCGGCAGGGCGACGCCAGTCATGAACACCACGAAGCCCTCGAAGAACTTGCCGGCGGCGGCGAGCCCCCAGATCAGCCACTGCATCTTGGTCATCGGCGAGCCCGGCAGGCTGGTGCCGTCGGGCCAGATCGGCCGCTCGTCGATCCAGTCCTGGACGGACCGTCCCCTGCCCGGATTGCTCGCGGCGTCGACCATGGCAGGCCCTCCGGGCGCCTCCCGAGGCGCCGTCGACGATGCCCTTAGGCGCGTCGCATAACGATTGTACGACAGCGCCTTCGCGCTTCGGGCTCGCGCGCGATCTTTTCGCAAGGCGGCGACCGGCGGCCGACGATCCGCCGCGCGGCGGAACATCGACGCGGCGATGCGGTTGCGTGCGGCAGCCAGCCCAGGAGACGAGCCCGTGCCGATCGAACATCTCCGCGTCGAGGCCAACGGCGCAACCTTCCACGTCGCCCGGCAGGGCAGCGGCCCGACGCTGATGCTGCTGCACGGCTGGCCGGAGTTCTCCCTCACCTGGGCGCCGGTGATGGAGCGGCTTGCCGACCGCTACACGCTGATCGCGCCCGACCTGCGCGGCTTCGGCGACAGCGACAAGCCCGGCAGGGATGGGCAGATGGCGCCGTGGGGCAACGCCGAGCATGCCGGCGACGTGGTGGCGCTTCTCGACGCGCTCGACGCCGACAAGGCGGGGCAAAAAGTCGGGATCGTCGGCCACGACGTCGGCGGCGGCGTGATGCTCGCGCTCGCCGGCATGGCGGAGAAGGATGCGAGGCTGAAGGATCGGCTCGCCGGCCTGTTCTTCTTCGACTTCGTCTATCCCGGCATCGGCCAACGCCTCGGCCAGCCCGACCGGCTGATCGAGATCTGGTACCAGTCCTTCCACCTGCTCGACCTCGCCCCGAAGCTGGTCGGCTCGTCGCGCGAGGCGTGCCGCCTCTACATCGGGCACTTCCTGCGGCACTGGGCGTACGCCAAGCATGCCTTCGACGACGTCGAGGAGCAGTGGATCGACAACTTCCTGAAACCCGGCAACCTCGAAGGCGGCTTCAGCTACTATCGTGGCGCGCAGGAGGGCCGCCTCGCGATGCTGCGCGGCGAGGCGCCGGGGCCGCTGCCTGTCACGGTGCCGACCTGCGTGCGCTGGGGCGCGCACGACCCGATCTTCCCCGTCAGCTGGACCGACCGGCTCGGCGAGTACTTCGCCGACCTCGACCTCGCCGTGATGGAGGGCGTCGGGCATTTCCCCCACCGCGAAGACCCCGACGCCGCGGCAGAGGCAATCGCCGGCTTCTTCGCCAGGATCGAGTGGAACGGCAAAGAGAAGAGCGCATCATGAGTGGCAGGCCAAAACTTGTCGGCATCAACCATGTCGCGCTGGAGGTCGGCTCGATCGACGAAGCCCTCGCCTTCTACGGCGAGTTGTTCGAATTCACTCTGCGCGGGCGGGTGCCGGGCCACGCCTTCCTCGACCTCGGCGACCAGTTCCTGGCTCTCGCCGAGACGCCCGACGCCGGCCGCGGAAGAATGACGCCGCCCGGGCGGCACTTCGGCCTGGTGGTGGACGACCGCGAAGCGGCGCGCGTTCGCGTCGAGGCGGCGGGCGTGACGATCCTGCCCGGCGCCTTCCTCGATTTCCTCGATCCCTGGAACAACCGCATCGAGATCGTCGCCTACGCCGACCTGCAGTTCACCAAGGCTGCGGCCGTGCTGGCCAAGCTCGGCGTCGACCCGACGAAAAACGCCGAGGCCGAACGGCAGCTGCGCGACAAGGGAATGGCCTGAGCCGACGCCTCATGCCGCCGCGGGATAGTCCGTGTAGCCCTCCACCCCCTGCGTGTACCACGTCGCCATGTCGTCATCGGCGAGCGGCAGCCCCTCCTCCAGCCTGCGCGGCAGGTCGGGGTTGCCGATGAAGGGGCGCCCGAAGGCGATGGCGTCCGCCGTGCCGCTGTCGAGCTGCGCCTGCGCGGTCGCGCCGACATAGTCGGAGTTCAGGACCAGCACGCCGTCGTAGACGGCGCGGATCGCCGGGGCGACCGGCTCCGTCGACGCCTGGCGGAAGGTGCCGGTGAAGGTCGGCTCGCGCAGCTCAAGGAAGGCGAGCCTGAACGACGACAGCGCCCGCGCCGCCGCGACGAACAGCTCCCGGGGGTGGGAGTCGTCGACGCCCTGCGTCTCGCCGTTGGGCGACAGGCGCACGGCGGTGCGGTCGGCCCCCACCGCCTCGACCACCGCGGCCGTGACCTCGCGCAGCAGGCGCAAACGGTTCGCGATCGCGCCGCCGTAGCCGTCCTCGCGCCGGTTGCTGCCGTCGCGCAGGAATTGATCGATGAGATAGCCGTTGGCGGCGTGGACCTGCACCCCGTCGAAGCCGGCATCCATCGCGTTGGCCGCCGCGCGGCGGTAGTCGTCGAGCAGGCTGGGCACCTCGTCCTCGCGCAACGCGCGCGCCGGCTCGTAGGGCTTCTTGCCCTCGTAGGTGTGGGCGTGGGCCGGCGCCGTGGTCGCCGAGGCCGAGACCGGCGCGGCGCCGCCCAGGAAGTCGGGATGGACGACGCGTCCCATGTGCCAGAGCTGCGCCACGATGCGCCCGCCCGCCTCGTGCACGGCGGCCGTCACCGGGCGCCACGCCGCGACCTGTTCGGCGGTCCACAGGCCCGGCGCGTAGGGCCAGCCCAGCCCCTGCCGGCTGATGCCGGTCGCTTCCGAGATGATCAGCCCGGCGCCGGCCCGCTGCCGGTAGTACTCCGCCATGATCGGCGTCGGCACATGCTCGCGGGTGCCGCGGGCGCGGGTGAGCGGCGCCATCAGGATGCGGTTCGGCGCCTCGATGGCGCCGAGGCGGATGGGATCGGGCAGGGTCGGAGCCATGGGGACCTCGGGGGTAGGCATCGCTTCATGCTGCAATGCAGATGGGGCGTGGCGCTCCGTGCCGCACCGGGCGAGGCCGGCGCCGGCCGCGGGGCAGCCTCTGCATCGATGGCCCCTATGCGACTGCGTCACCGCACGGGCTTGGCGCCCGGTGCGCGGGCGTGGAACAAGGCGCGGGATGCCGCCAGAGCGAGTTCTTCCTCCGTGCCCGAAGGCCATTCCATCCACCGCCAGGCGCGCGACCAGACGCCGATGCTGCGACGCAAGCTCGTCGCCGTGTCCTCGCCGCAGGGCCGCTTCATCGACGGCGCGGCGCTGCTCGACGGGCGGCGCTGCATGGCCGTGGAAGCCTGCGGCAAGCACCTGTTCTACCGGTTCGCCGGCGGCGATGCCCTGCACATCCATCTCGGGCTTTACGGCAAGTTCCTCTGCGCGCCGCGCCCCGCCGCGGAGCCGCGCGGGCTCGTCAGGGTGCGCCTGGAAAGCCCGACCCATACTGTCGACTGCAACGGCCCGAACCAGTGCGAGGTGCTGACAGGCGAGGAGGTCGACAGGCTGATCGCGCGCATCGGCCCCGACGTGCTGCGCGACGACGCCGACCCCGAGCGGGCGTGGGCACGCATCACGAAGAGCCGCGCGCCGATCGGGCAACTGGTGATGGACCAGTCGGTGATGGCCGGCATCGGCAACATCTACCGCACCGAGATCCTTTGGCGGCAGCGCATCCACCCTCTCACCCCGGGCCGAGCCCTGGAGCGAGACGCGTTCGACCGCTTCTGGGCGGACTCGGTAGCGCTGCTCAAGGTCGGCGTAAATCTGCGCGCCATCGTCACCGTGGACGGGGCGATCGAGGGAACGGCGGGCCGCGGCCCCGGCCGCTACGGCGCTCGCACCAACATCTTCAAGAAGGCGACCTGCCCGCGCTGCGGCGGCCCGATCCTGCAGTTCCCAATCGCCGCGCGCAAGACCTTCTGCTGCGAGGCCTGTCAGCCGGCGGTGGACCCGGTGGCCTTGAAGGGAGTGGCGGCGGCAGGGGAGGACGGCTGAGCAGCGGCGCCGCGAACGCCATCACACCCTGCGCCAAGCAGATCAGCTGACGATCTTCGCGACGAGCGCCCTTGCATCGGCGCCGGCATGCGAACGGCGACTTGGTTCGAGCGCGAGATCACCGAAGATACCGTGCTGGGGGTCAAGGGATAAGGAACAATCCTGGATGCGGCCGGTGTAGTGGACAGCACACTCGTCCCAATCCATCACTTGGAAGCCCAAGATCCATCCGCTCGCACGGACGCAGCCACATCAGGAGCAACACAACGATCATGGATGCGCGACACCTTCTGGACCCGGCGGCTCAGGACTTCGTCCAGAAATTCCCCTCGTACGATCCGGCTAGCCAGTCTCTTGCCGACTACCGGCGCATCGTGGCTGACACCTACTCTCGGCGAACACCCCCGAAACCTCTCAACTTCGAGGAGCGCCGGATCCCTGGCGCCCAGGGGGCTCCGGACGTCCGGATCCTGATCTACCGTCCTGAAACGGTGACGCCGGCCATGCCGGCCGTCATCCATCTCCATGGCGGCGGCTTCTTTTCCGGCACGGCCGACATGGTCGGCTCGGAGAGCCGATCGATCTGCGACAAACATGGCGCCGTGGTCGTCGCGGTGGATTATCGCCTCGCGCCGGAGCACCCGTTCCCGGCACCCCTCGAAGATTGCTACGCAGCCCTCGACTGGTTGTTCGTCCACGCCGAGGAACTGGGCGTCGATCGGACGCGCATCGCGGTCATGGGCGGCAGCGCGGGCGGCGGCCTCGCGGCAGCCCTCGCGTTGCTCGCGCGGGATCGGGGCGAGCACAAGCTCCGGGCCCAGTTGCTGATCTACCCGATGCTCGATCCCAGGACCGGAACACCCGAAGCACCCGTCGACAACAGCTCCACGGGGCAGTTCGTCTGGACGCGCGAGACGAACCGGTTCGGTTGGGAGCAGCTGCGACCCGGCAACCCCATCCCGTCCGGCGAGATCGCCTATTATGCACCCGCTCTCGCGGAAAACCTGTCCGGCCTTCCCGACACGTTCATCGCGGTCGGCGCGCTCGATCTTCTCCTTGAGGAGAGCACCGCCTATGTGTTGCGCCTCAGCCGTGCCGCCGTGCCGGTCGAGGCCCACATCTATCCCGGCGTTCCGCACGGCTTCAGGTCGATCAAGAGTCGTGCGGGAGAGCACCTCGCGTTGGATCTGGAGCGAGCTTTCAATCGCTTCCTGGCTGTCAAGTCTTGAAGGATGTCCGAGCAGCAACCAAGGCAAACGGTTATCGATTCCGGACGATCGCATGAGCGAACACCAGCAGCTTGCGAGCAATCGCGAGCGGGGTGACCTTCGGCGGCTTGCGAGCCGCCCAGGATGGATTGACGATGCTAAATCGGTCGGCGAGCCCGCCCGCCGCGCCGGCGAGGCGCGTCGGAGCGGACCGGCCTCCTCAGGCCGTGGCCAGCTGCCCGGCAAGGGCCGCCTTGCGCTGAGCGACCGCGGCGTCGTAGAGCGCCTGCTCCTCCTGCTTGTGCTTGATGGTGAAGCGGATCGCCGCCGCACCGCAGGCGCAGAGCATCGCCGATACGCCGAGGACCAGGAAGCAGAACTGCACGTTGCCGGTCGCCCGTAGCAGGAAGCCGGCCGCGACGCCGCCGATGTTGCCGCCCGCACCGATGATGCCGCACACGCCGCCGAGCACCTTGCGGTCGATGAACGGCACCAGCGCGTAGAGCGAGCCGCAGGCCATGTGGGTGAACAGGCCGAAGGTCAGCATCATCGCGATGGCGAGGCCGACGTTGTCCATCTTGGCGAAGACGACGAGGAAGATGCCTTCGCACATCATCAGGCCGAACAGCAGCCAGGTACGGCCGTCGAGGCCCTTCGTCCGCGCGATCCGATCCGACAGCAGGCCGCCGAGCGCGCGGGCGAACAGGGCGAGAAGGCCGAAGGCGCCGACGGCGAGGCCCGCCATCTCGATCGAAAGATGGAAGTGGTCGTAGTAGTAGGTGACGGCGATCGAGTGCACGAACAGCTCGACGCCGAAGCCCGCGCCGTAGCAGGCTCCGAGCAGCCACACGCGGTAGTTCCTGCCGGCGGCGGCCATCACGGCGAGGCCGCCCTTCTTGCCGACGGCGGTCGAGAGGCCGGCCTTGCGCATGTCGGCGAAGTTCCCGTCGGGGGTGTCCTGCGTGTACTTGAAGTACAGCACGGCGGTGATCAGCATCAGCACGCCGGGCAGGATCTGCGCGTAGCGCCACGACAAGTGGCTGCCGAAGGCGAAGGCGGCGACGCCGGCGAGCACGTATGGCATGATGGACTGCGCGACGCCGCCGCCGGCGTTGCCCCAGCCGCCGACGGTGGCGTTGGCCGTGCCGACGACGTTGGGCGCGAACATCACCGAGGTGTGGAACTGCGTGATGACGAAGGAGGCGCCAATGATGCCGACGAGCAGGCGCATGATCAGGAACGAGGTGTAGTCCCACGCGAAGGCCATGCCGAACACCGGGATCGCGCCGAGCGCCAGCATCGCGGTGTAGGTGTAGCGCGGGCCGTACTTGTCGCACATCGGTCCGATCGCGAAGCGGGCAAGGATGGCCGAGAAGAGGCCGGCGATGGTGATGTTGTAGATGTCGGCGTTGCTCAGCTTGAGGTCGCCCTGGATGATCGGCATCAGCGGCGCCGTGGCGAACCACGCGAAAAAGCAGACGAAGAAGGCGATCCAGGTGAGATGGAAGGCCCGCATCTGCGGGGTCTTGAGACTGAACAGATTGATGCTTGTTGCCTTGGACATGAGCATGAGGACGCCTTGTCGAACGAGAAGAGAATGCAGGCGGGCCAGCGAAGAGGGACAGTGGCGTCCGGGTGACGACTGGCGTGCAGCGGCAGCGCACGATCGAGGACGAGGGAAGACCAGGGTAATCAGAGCGCAAGTCGTCGTTGACGCGCTCGACTGACCGTCTCGGAGACGTACTCAGTTCAACTGTTGCGAGATCGGCACGACGACTGTGGAGAACCACTCCGTCGGGACATGCCTCGTCACGGGTTCACGTCTGTTGTCCGTCGTGGACGCGGCTTTGAAGCCCAGGGCATCTTTGCACCTGCGCAACCTACTCGCATCGCGCATGCCAGCGATCGCTCAGGCTCTCGTCGCACGCTCGCAGCAATGCCTTCAAAGATGCAGAAAGACCCGCGATTTCCTCGCGCTACGACTGTTGTCACGGTTTCGTGAGGGCTCGGCTTCCCTTGTCCGATGTGACCGAGGCCGGAGGCGCGTCAGACCATCGATGGGCGACGACGCCGCCTGCGCCGCCAGCGTGCTGCAGCCGGGCGGCACGCTCGGCACCGCCGGTACCGGTGCGTAACCGCTCCTAGCGGTGGAGGCCGGCGACTTCCGCGGCCGTGAGCACCGACGCGCCGCCGAACGCGAACTGACCGCGCATCGGGGGACGCGCGAGGGCGTAGAGCATTCGTGGCTCGGCGGGAGCGCTGGCCGCGTCGAGGGCGGCACGATGCTCCGGCGCCAGGACGAGAGAAAGCGCCGCGGCGTTGTCGGCGACCTGCGCCGGCCGGCTCACCCCCATCAGGGTCGTCGCGACTCCCGGCCGGCCGATCACCCAGGCCAGCGCCACGCGCGCCATCGGCTCGCCGATCTCGCCGGCGATGCGCCGGAGGGCGTCGACGATCGACCAGTTTCTCGGCGTGAACAGGCTGTCGCCGAAGGGGTTGGCACCGTCGAGGCGCTTGTCGGAGTCCGGGCGCTCGGCGCCCGCCTGCGCCGCATCCTTCGGCAGGCCGCCGAGGCGCGACGGCGCCGCCTCGACGGTGGCGCGGTCGTACTTGCCGGTCAGCAGCCCGTAAGCCAGCGGCGACCACGGCACCAGTCCCATCCCGAACTCGGCCGCGAGCGGCACGTGCTCGTCCTCCACCTCGCGATTCGCCAGCGAGTAGAAATACTGCAGCGCGATCGGCCCCGACCGGCGGCGCTCGGAGGCGAGCGTCGCCAGCTTGGCGGCGAACCAGGCCGGCGCGTTGGACAGGCCCCAGTAGCGGATCTTGCCGGCGGCGACGAGGCCGGCCATCGTTTCCGCCAGTTCCTCCGCCGGCGTCACCCCGTCCCAGGTGTGCAGCCAGTACAGGTCGACATGGTCGGTCTTCAGGCGGCGCAACGATCCTTCGAGAGCCGCATGCAGGTGCTTGGCGCCGTTGCCGCCGGCATGCGGCCCCCGCCCGGTGGCGAAGCCGGACTTGGTCGACAGCACGATCTGGTCGCGCAGGGACCGCTCGGCGAGATAGCGCCCGATCATCGCCTCGCCCTCGCCGCCGGCGTAGACATCGGCCGTGTCGACGAGGTTGCCGCCGGCCTCGACGTAGCTGTCGAGGACGATGCGGCTGCTGGCCTCGTCGAGGCCCCAGCGCGCCGTGCCGAAGGTCATGGTGCCGAGCCCAAGCGGACTGACGGCGAGGCCGGAGCGGCCGAGGGTACGGTAGTGCGTCAGGTCCATGGTTGCGCCCTTCTCATCAATCGAGGCAGGATAGCGCGACATCCGCGACGCGATTAGCTCTGATCGATGATACGGGCTAATGAGAGATTTTCAGCAATGAGACGCGGCACCTTCGATGACCTCGCGACCTTCGCGGCGGTCGCCCGTTCGCGCTCCTTCACCCGCGCGGCTGCCGAGATGGGCATCTCGCCGTCCGCGCTGAGCCATGCGATGCGCTCGTTCGAGGCGCGGCTCGGCGTGGTGCTGCTGGCGCGCACCACCCGCAGCGTCGCGCCCACGGCGGCCGGCGAGCGGCTGCTGCGCTCTCTCGATCCGGCGCTCGCCGAGGTCGAGAAAGGGCTGGCAGCGCTCGCGGACTGGCGCGGCGAGCCGTCGGGCAGCCTGCGCTTGACGACCTTCTCCTCGGCCGCCCGCTCGGTGCTCGACCCCGCGCTGCCGCATTTCCTGCTCGCCCATCCCGCCGTCACGGTCGAGGTGGACGTCGCCGACCGGCCCGTCGACATCGTCGCCGCCGGCTTCGACGCCGGCATCCGCTTCGGCGACAGCATCGAACGCGACATGACGACGGTGCGCGTGGGGCCGGACCTGCGGGCGATCGTCGTCGGCGCGCCGGCCTACCTCGCGGAGCACCCGCCGCCGCGGACGCCGACCGAGCTGCAAGCGCATGACTGCATCGGTTACCGCCTCGCCGGCGCCGGAGGCCTGCTGCCGTGGGACTTCGCGCGCGACGGCCGCGAGGAGCGGCTGCGCCCGGATGGGCGGCTCGTCGTCAACGACGGCGAGC
>CALMRL010000068.1 GCA_937873345.1 uncultured Beijerinckiaceae bacterium
CCTCGAGATCAACACCAACACCGACGATTTCATCAGCCCGAGCGTCGGCTGGCGGAAGGACGAGATCGCCTACAACAAGGCGTTCCCCGACCAGGACCAGACGATCATCGTGGTGATCGACGGCATCACGCCGGAACGTGCGGAGCAGGCGGTGTCGGCGCTCGACACCAAGCTGCAGGGCCATCCCGACCTGTTCCGCGCGGTGGTCGAGCCGCAGGGCGGCCCCTTTTTCGCCAAGAACGGCCTGCTGTTCCAGTCGCCGGAGGAGGTGCAGAAGGCGGTGGGCGGCCTCGCCCAGGCGCAGCCCGTGCTCTCCATCCTGTCCTCCGACCAATCGCTGCGCGGCATCTTCGACGCCCTGCAGTTCATCACCAAGGGCGTCAGCACCGGCCGCGGCACCTTCGACCAGTACAAGGCGCCGATCGCCTCGCTGAACACGGCGCTGGCGAACGTGCTGGCCGACAAGCCGGCCTTCTTCTCCTGGCAGAACCTGCTCGCCAACGGCGAGAAGCCGCAGCCGAGCCAGCTGCGCAAGTTCATCCAGATCACCCCCGTGCTCGACTATTCCGCGCTGGAGCCGGGCGAGAAGCCGATCAGCTTCGTCGACCAGGCGATCAAGGAGCTGCACCTCTCCAAGGCGACGGGCGCCGAGACGCGGATCACCGGCCAGGTGCCGATCTCGGACTCCGAGTTCTCCACCGTCGCCGACGGCTTCGGCCTGAATGGGCTGATCACGGCGCTGATCGTGCTCGCCATCATCTATTCCGCGCTGAAGTCGTTCAAGATCGTCGCCGCCGTGTTCGCGACCGTCATCGCCGGCCTCGCCATCACCTTCGCCGCCGGCCTCGCCATGGTGGGCGCGCTCAACCTGATCTCGATCGCCTTCGCCGTGCTGTTCGTCGGCATCGGCGTCGACTTCGGCATCCAGTTCTCCGTACGCTACAAGGCGGAGCGATACGATCATCCCGTCTTCGACGACGCGCTGGCGCTCGGCGCCGCCAAGGTCGGCCGCCCGCTGGCACTCGCTGCCATCGCCACCACCGCCGGCTTCTACGCCTTCCTGCCGACGAACTACCGCGGCGTTTCCGAACTCGGCGAGATCGCCGGCACCGGCATGATCATCGCCTTCACCTGCTCGATCACGCTGCTGCCGGCACTCCTCGCCGTGATCCGGCCGCCGGCCGAGCGCGAGCCGGTCGGCTACAAGTTCCTGGCCCCCGTCGACGATTTCATCGAGCGCCACCGTTACGTCATCGTGATCGGCACGCTCGCTGTGGCGCTGGCCGGCACGCCGCTGCTGCGCAACCTGCACTTCGACTTCAACCCCTTGAACCTCGACGATCAGCGCACGGAGGCGATCGTCACCCTCAAGGACCTGATGAAGGATCCCAACACCGATACGCAGGTGGTCAGCGTGCTGGAGCCCGACCTCGTCGCGGCGGACGCCATCGCGCCGAAGCTGCGCGCACTGCCCGACGTCGCAAGGGTGACAACGCTGTCCGACCTCGTGCCGGTCGACCAGGACCAGAAGCTCCAGATCATTGGCGGCGCCAAGCGCTCGCTCGGACCGGCGCTCGATCCCTCGCGCGCCCTCGATCCGCCGGGCGACGAGGACGACGTCGACTCGATCCGGCGCACCGCCGCAGCCTTCTCCGCCGCGGCGAAGGAGAAGGACGGCCGCGACAAGCCGGGCCAGGGTGCCGCCGAAGCGCGGCGCTTCTCGCATCTCGCCGGCGAACTCGCCAACGCCAAACCCGAGGCGCGCCAGCGTGCCCGCGTCGCGCTGCTGCCGCCCTTGAAGATCACCATCCAGTCGCTGCGCGATACGGTCGACGCCTCGCGAGTGACGCTGGCGGGTATCCCCGACAGCCTGAAGACCATGTATCTCAGCCCGGTCACCGGCCAGGCCCGCGTCGAGGTGGCGCCGAAGGGCAATCCCGACGACAACGACAACATGGTCGAGTTCGCTCGCGAGGTGAAGTCGATCGCTCCCCACGCCACCGGCCAGCCGGTGTCGATCCAGTCCGCCGGCACCACGGTGAAGCACGCCTTCATCGAGGCCGGCGCCATCGCCATCGGCTCGATCTTCATCATCCTGTGGATCGTGCTGAAGCGCGTCGGCGACGTGCTCCTGACGCTGGTGCCGCTGCTGCTCGCCGCCGTGGTGACGCTGGAGGTCACGGTGCTGATCGACATGCCGCTGAACTTCGCCAACATCATCGCCCTGCCGCTGCTGCTGGGGCTCGGCGTCGCCTTCAAGATCTACTTCGTGATGGCGTGGCGCGCCGGCACCAAGAAGCTGCTGCAGTCGAGCCTGACGCGCGCCGTGTTCTGGTCGGCGCTGACCACCGCCACCGCCTTCGGCTCGCTGTGGGCCTCGAAGCACCCCGGCACCTCGTCGATGGGCAAGCTGATGGCGCTATCGCTGGTGTGCACGCTGGCTGCCGCGATCCTGTTCCAGCCGGCGCTGATGGGCCCGCCGCGCAAGACCGAGATCAGCTAGCGCCCGCAGTTCTCTCGGTTCCCTCGGCCGCCGCGCGCCTACTCGGCCGGGCTTCCCTCGTGAGGTCGCGGCGCCGCGGCGCGGCCGAGGCGGTCGTTGATCGCAGCTCCCAGATCGCGTTCCGGCACCGGCGCCACGGCGATCGAGGTGGCGCCGGTGGCGTCCAGCGCGCGGAGATGGCGGAAAAGGTTTGCTGCCGCCTCGGCCATATCACCGGAGGGCGACAGGTCGAGCGACGATCCCTCTAACTGCCCGGCGAAGTCGAGGCCTGCCTCGCCCTCCCGCAGCCTCGTCGCGCCGAGGCGCAGACGGGCGCGCGGGGCGTAGTGCGAGGCGAGCTGCCCGGGCGCCACGATGCCGGGCCCGGCGCGGTCGAGCGGACGTCCGAGCACCGCCTCGATCGCCTCCGAGGCAACACCGCCGGGGCGCAGCAGCGCGATCGTCCCGTCGAGGCAGGCGACGACCGTCGACTCGACGCCGACGCGGCACGGGCCGCCGTCGAGCACGGTGTCGACC
>CALMRL010000069.1 GCA_937873345.1 uncultured Beijerinckiaceae bacterium
CGAACTCCTCCTCGAACGCCATCACCAACTCGACCGTGTCGAGCGAGTCGGCGCCGAGGTCCTCGATGAAGTTGGCCTTGTCGACCACCTTGTCGGCGTCGACGCCGAGGTGCTCGACGACGATCTTCTTCACCCGCTCTTCGACGTCACTCATTGCTTCTCGATCCTTGCGTTCTTCGTCGCGACGGGCCGCGATCCTTGCCGCGGCGGATGGCGGCGGCATCGCCGTCGCCCTCGCGTCCCCTTCGTCCAAGCCGCCTTCACTATCGAGCACTCAAGCCCCCGTCGAGCGTGACAGCGCCGTGACAGCGAAGATTTTCAACGACGGAGTTTGCGCGCCCTCGTCGGCGAGCGGCGGGGTAGCACGATTGTTTCGCCATGGCGAGCCGCCGGGATGAGCGGTTTCCGCCGTCGTACCGACACACGCCGCGACCAGGGCCGATGCTCTCAGATCATCGCCATGCCGCCGTTGACGTGAAGCGTCTGCCCCGTGACATAGGCCGCCTCGCCGCTCGCCAGGAACACGGCGGCCGCGGCGACATCGGCAGGCTGGCCCAGGCGGGCCATCGGCACTGCGCCGAGGATCGCCGCCTTCTGCTTCTCGCTCAGCACGTCGGTCATCGGCGTCTCGATGAAGCCGGGTGCGATGCAGTTCGCCGTGACGTTGCGCGTCGCCACCTCGGCGGCGAGCGCCTTGACCATGCCGGCCGTGCCGGCTTTGGAGGCGGCGTAGTTCGCCTGCCCCGCGTTTCCCGTCGCGCCGACGATCGAGGTGACGGCGATGATGCGGCCGTAGCGCCGGCGCATCATGCCTTTCAGGCAGGCCCGGGCGAGGCGAAAGCCGGTGGAAAGATTGACGGCGAGCACGTCGTCCCACTCGGCGTCGCTCATCCGCATCGCGAGGTTGTCGCGCGTGATCCCGGCATTGTTGACGAGGATGTCGAGCGGCAGGCCGACCGCCGCCTCGGCTGCCGGCACGAGCCCATCGACCGATGCCCGGTCGGAGAGGTCGCAGGGCACGGCGTGAGCGCGCTCGCCGAGTTCGGCGGCGAGCGCATCCAGCGCCTCGCGCCGGGTGCCGGAGAGCGCCACCGCGGCGCCCTGCCGGTGCAGGGCCTGCGCGATGGCCCGCCCAATGCCGCCGCTGGCGCCGGTGACGAGCGCGGCCTTGCCGGTGAGGTCGAACATCAGGGAGTTCCTTGAAATCAGGTCGCGGGACGAGCCCGGAAGGCCTCGACATCCGCCGGCGCGCCGATGCTCAGGGCGGCACCGGCGGCGATGCGCTTGACCAGTCCCGCCAGCACCTTGCCGGCGCCGCATTCGACGAAGGTCGTGACGCCCTGCCCCGCCATGAAGACGATGCTCTCGCGCCAACGCACCGTGCCGGTGACCTGCTCGACGAGCAGGGCGCGGATGGCATCCGGGTCGGACACCGGACTGGCGGTGACGTTGGCGACGAGCGGGACGACGGGCGCGGCTACGGCCGTTTCGGCGAGGGCCTCGCGCATCGCCTCGGCCGCCGGCGCCATCATCCGGCAATGGAAGGGTGCGGAAACCGGCAGCAGCACGCTGCGCCTGACCCCGGCCGCCCTGGCGATCTCGACGGCTCGATCGACGGCGGCCCTGCCGCCGGACAGCACGACCTGACCG
>CALMRL010000070.1 GCA_937873345.1 uncultured Beijerinckiaceae bacterium
GGAGAGGCCGAGCGCCGCGGTGCTCTTCCCCTGCGACCCGCGCTCCGCCGGCGCCGCCGCCGACCGCTGCGGCCCGAACGCCGGCGTGCCCGGCTACGGCTTGGCCTACGCCTACAATCCCGCCTACGTCACCTCGCCGCTCTCGTCGGGCCACGACCCTCGCGAGCAGTCGCCGGTGCTGCCGGGGGTGAGCGGCCTGTTCTTCTCGATCAACGGCCTTGGGGCCGGCCACGGCGACTGAAACCCATGCCGGGACGCCCGCCGGGATAGACGGAGCCGGAAGCGGCCGGCCGGCTCGAAGATGGGGCCCGCGAGGCTACTGGAAGGGGTCGTAGCGGAACGAGGTCGTCACCGCGCTCTCGTTCCGCTTGGGCGCGAAGGCGAGGTTGTCGGCGACACCGGCCACCGTGCCCTGGAACAGCTCGCGCTGGAAAGAGAGGTAGTTCACGCCGACGCGGACCTCGCCGAACCGCCCCCTTGTCAGCTTGTCCCGGAAGCCGCCGGTGCTCTCCAGCACCCGCTTGGTGCTGGCGGCGCAGGTGACGTTGCCGAACACCGTCCCGCCGGCATGATGGTGAAAGCGCGGTCGGCTATCTTCTTGTCAGGCGTAACCACGTCCCGATCGGAGCAAGTCGTCGGACTTCTCGCTCCACCCCCGTCGTCCGAGGGGTCCCGAAGGGTTCCAGGCAGCCGCGAAAAAGAGCGAAGCGCGCCTGATATGTGGCGTCGAGGCAACAGCGGGGACCGTCTTGATTAGGGTTCCATCGCTGCAGGAAAAAACCGGCTCGCGACAGCTTCAGTCAAGAGCTTGTGATCAAACGATATTTCCGGAGGAACCGGATGACTGTCATGGTGACGTAATATTGCCAGACAGCGAGTGATGCTTTTTTTCAACACTAATTCGCGCGGCCCCACGCTATCACTGCTGTCGGGAGCAGATGGCCACGTCATCGCTCGCTCACTTGGGGGATTTCAGCGTGACCGAGACAAAGGCGGGCCGAGCCGCTGCTTCAAGAAACGTCGCTCGCGGTTGGCAGGTCGGTCTGGCCGCCACGCTGATGCTCGCCGCCTCGCCGGCGGCGCTGCACGCCGAAGTCTCCAACGCCGAGCTGGCGAAGGAGATCGCCGAGCTGAAGGCGCAGATCCGCTCGCTGAAGGGCGGCGTCGCCGAGGTCCGCTCCGAGGCTCGCCGCAAGAAGGTCGTGGTCGCCGCGCCCGCCGCGGCCTACGTGCCGCCGCCGGCCTTCGCCGCGATCCCGCCGGGCGCCACCCCGGTGTTCGCCACCGCTGACAAGAAGCTGCAGTTCGGTTCGCTCACCATCACCCCCGGCGGCTTCGTCGCGATGGAAGGCATCTATCGCACCCGGGACGAGGGCGCCGACATCGCGAGTTCCTTCGCCAACCTCCCCTTCGGCCCGCAGGCGGCCATCCCCGAGCAGCGCTTCACGGCGCGCCAGTCGCGCGTCGCCCTGCTCATCGAGTCGCCGATCTCGAAGAGCAACGTCGTCGCCGGCTACGGCGAGTTCGACTTCCAGGGTTCGGCGGTGACGTCGAACAGCGGCGAGACCAACTCCTACGTGCCGCGCGTCCGGCACCTGTACGCCACCCTCGACAACAGCGACTACGGCCTGCACGTGCTGGCCGGCCAGACCTTCTCGCTCGCCACCTTGAACTCGAAGGGCATCACGCCCCGCAACGAAGCCCTTCCGCCAAGCATCGACGGGCAATACGTCGTCGGCTTCAACTGGCGCCGCGACCCGCAGATCCGCTTGACCAAGGACTTCAACAAGAAGCTGTGGCTGTCGATCTCGGCCGAGACGTCGCAGACCTCCTTCGGCGGCACCGCTCCCGGTGCCGGCGCCAATGCCACGACGCTTGCCACCGGGCCCACCGTGACGGGCCTGAACTTCCCGGTCGCTGGCGGCGGCAACCTGAATTTCAACCAGACCTACTCCTTCAATCAGGTCCCTGACATCATCGGCAAGGCTGCCTACGAGGCTCGGATCGGCGAACGCGACATCCACATCGAGGCCCTCGGCATGTATCGCCAGTTCCTGGATCGCGACGCCGTCGGTGCCGCCGCCGGCGGAGTGGTCGGGGCCGAGACGAGCGCGTCCAACCGCGTCGCCCACGGCTGGGGCGTCGGCGGCGGGCTGCTCGTGCCGGTGCTGCCGCAGCGGCTCGACTTCCAGGTCTCGGGCCTGCGCGGCCGCGGCAGCGGGACCTACGGCTCGGGTCAGCTGAACGACGCCACGCTGAACCCGGAGGGCAGCGTGAAGCCGTTGCGCGAGCAGACGCTGCTCGCCGGCATCATCGCCCACGTCACGCCCTCGATCGACGTCTACGGCTTCGCCGGCGTGGAGCAGATCCAGGCCAGCTTCAATCGTACGGCGGCGGGCGTGCCGCAGATCGGCTACGGCCTCCCGAATGCCAACAACAGCCAGTGCTTCGACACCGTCAACGCCACGGCTTCGGCATCGGTGCTCGGTTCCGGCACGGCCAACAACAACCTTCCCGGCGGCACCTGCTCCGGCAACACCAAGCGGCTCTGGGAGATCACCGGCGGCGTCTGGGACAAACTCTACAAGGGCAGCTTCGGCGAGGTCCGCGTCGGCGTGCAGTACGAGTTCATCCGGCGCGAGTTGTTCCAGGGCAACGGAGCAACCCCCGGCTTCGGCGCCCTGAACTTCTCGCCCCACCAGAACGACAACGTCATCCTGACCTCGCTGCGCTATTATCCGTTCCAGTGAGGACGGCTCGGATGACCGCCCCGCGGTCGTCCTGAAATCCGATGCCAAGGGCCACGGAGCTTCGCTCCGTGGCCCTTGTTGCAGCGATGGCAAGTATCGAATCGTCGCCAGCCGCAGCACCGCGTGCAGATCATCGGCAAGGTGCTCGAAGCAGCCCGCCGCCAGCCATCGCTAGCTTCGCTACGCCTTGCTGGTACACCGCCGCCCAGGATGGAAGGTCATGCGGCATCAGCCTCCACGGGCCGCCACTGCGGATGGATATAGCGCAGGCCGTTGAACACCTCGCGCAGGCTGTGCTCGCACTGCCCGGTATTCTCCGGCAGCGGCGCCCTTCATCGCCGCCCGCGCCAACGACAACATCATCCTGACCTCCTTCCGCGACGACCCCTTCCAGTAGGAAATCGCTTCGGGGCTCGCCGCCCGGGGACGCCTTCAAAGCCGCGGCGCTCGCGCTCCCCTATCCTTTTTTCTCGTCGGCGCCTTTGTTCCCCGTTTGCCGCCATGCGTCGTCGATCCGCAATTCCAATCTTCACTTCAAATGCTGTCGCGGCGACGGCGGCATGTCCATGTCCCCAGTACGTGCGGAGGGGCCGACACGCTTAAGCCCCTTGCCGCCGCGTCGCTGGTCGCGCCGGCGGTCGCCACCCCGCCTCATGCGTCCCAGCCGCTTCACCCGCCATGGGTATCACCCCGCCGCGCGCGTCTTCGACGCCACGCGGCGCTCGCAGCAGGAGCCCGGCATAGACGATCGAACTCAATCCCGACGCCAAGGAGACGGCGATCGGCGGCCTAGTCGGCGGCCCGCCCGGTTTCGACGGCTCCTGAGCGCCGCCTCCGATCCTCAGGCGGTGCCCTGCCGCTGCGCTTCGTCCCCGCCCGCCGCGACGAAGGCCTGCTTCACGCCGTCGTAGAGTTCGAGGTCCTTGTCGAGGATGGTGTCGGCGCGGCCGTGCGCGCGCAGCCGCTCGCCCAGTTCGACGACGCGGCTGTACTCGCGCATCGCCGGCGCCGGGCAGCCCAGCAACTCACCGGCGGCATGGCGGAACGCCTCGCCGTCGTCGCGCACGCCGACCACGTCGAAGTCCGCCAGCGCCTGCAGCGCGACGGCGAGCGCGTCACGCCCCGGCTCCGCATCGTCGGCGGTGGAGAGCTGCCGCACCACCGGGTTGCTCAGCGCCTTGAGGACGGCGGGCGGAGCCCACTTCGTGAAGTTCCGGCAGAAGCGCGCGTCGAAGCTGCCGGTCTCGTGCAGGAAGTCGATCGCGCCCTGGAACACGGCGACGTCGCGGGCTCCGAGCACGGCGTTCCCGCCGTTCGGCAGGTTGCGCAGCACCAGCAGGCGCTCGGCGAGTTCGTGGAACGGGTCGCGGAGCACGATCAGCCGCTTGAAGCCGTCGACGAGCGGCCGGATCGCCGGGAAGCGCAGGCGCCCGCTCAGGTACAGCGAGGCGCAGCGCGGGATGCGGAAGAGATGCGTCGTCGTCTCCAGGCCGAGCCGCTCGATCCCCTCGTACCAGAGCTGGAAACGGCCGGCGAAGGCCTCGTCGAAGCGGCGCAGCGGCAGCAGGTGCGTTTCCAGCCGCAGCACCCTGGCATCGGCGAGGTGGCCGCCGCCGAGCCTCCTGTACACCAAGAGCCCGCTTCGTGCCTCGCGCAGCTCAAGGTCGCGGCAGTCCGCCAATCCCGGCACGGCCTCGATGCGGAATCCGCAAAGGCCAGTGGCGTGGCGCCCCGATGCCCTGATCTCCGGCCGCAGCTCGTTGGCCTCGACGGTGGCCAGTTCGCGGCCGCCGTCGAGGATGCGCAGCGACGGCGTGGTGCCGCCGGCATCGGGGACGAGATGGCAGCGGATCGATGCGCCCTGGTCGTCCTCGACTTCGAACAACATCAGGCGATCGCGCCGCCGCCGGCGTTGCGGACCGCGGGACGGCGGTCGGACCCGCGGATCCGAGGACGGCTGAAGCGCGCGGACATGGGCCGACCTCCGTCACGAACGATGCACCCGGTCTCGGGCGCCATCCGCGCGGCCGGCCAGGCTCATCGTGTAGACCAGCCGCCGCCGCTGCGAAACCTGCACGCGGTCGAAGACGCATCGGTGCGGCAGCCCGCGAGGTCGCAGCGGTTGCGATGCGGGACGCACTAGCTTTCTGTCATTGCATCGGATTTTTCCGAAAACCGCTGCCGCACTTTTCGGTCCGATGATCTATCCAATACGCTGCGCTGCCGCGGCG
>CALMRL010000071.1 GCA_937873345.1 uncultured Beijerinckiaceae bacterium
CCCGCTGCGGCCCTAACGGCGGCAGCGGCTCCGCCAGCGCCGGCGCTGCGACGAGGGCGAGGACGGCGGCGAGCCGCAACGCCTCAGGCCGCCGCACGGCCGATGCTCCCGTCGCCCGCCACGGCCCAGGCCATGATGCCGTTGTAGTGGTAGTACGCGTTGAGGCCGCGCCTGGCGACCAGTGCCTCCCGCGTCGGCTGGATGTAACCCGTGTCGTCGGTACAGCGGCTCATCAGCAGCGCCTCGCCGCCCTCCCACCGCCACGGCAGCGAGAAGCGCACCGCGCATTTGGGCTCGACCGGCCCCTCGATCGCGGCGTCGCGCCACGAGCGCCCGCCGTCCGCGGAGACCTCGACGCGCGTCACCCTGCCCCGCCCCGACCAGGCGAGGCCCGAAACCTCGTGGAAGCCCTCGCCATCGAGCCGCATGCCGCCCGAGGGCGCCGTGATGACGGACTTGGCATCCATCGCGAAGACGAACTGCCAGGCCCGGCCGTCCCCCATCAGGTCGGTGTAGCGCGAGGTCTCCTCGCGCGTCATGAAGGGCTCGCGGGCGACCTGCAACCGACGCAGCCACTTGATGTGGGTGTTGCCTTCGTAGCCCGGCAGCAGCAGGCGCAGCGGATAGCCCTGCTCCGGCCGGATCGCCTCGCCGTTCTGGCCGTAGGCGAGGATCGCGTCCTCCATCAGCTTGTCGAGGGGGATCGAGCGCGTCATCACTGCCCCATCGGCGCCTTCCGCCAGCACCCAGCGCGCGTCCGGATCGAGGCCGACCTGCGCGGCGACGTCGGCGAATCGCACGCCGGTCCAGTCCGACGTCGAGAGCAGGCCGTGCGAACGCTGCACGTCGGGCGCGGTCGGCCCGGCGTATTCCGAGCCGGTGTTGCCGGAGCACTCGATGAAGTGTCGGCGCGTCACCGCGGGCATGCGGCGAAGATCGGCCATGGTGAAGCGCTTCGGCTGGCGCACCAGCCCATGCACCGTGAGCGTGTGCCGCGCGGGGTCGATCGTCGGCACGCCGGAGTGGTGGCGCTCGTAGTGCAGGCCCGACGGCGTCAGCGCCCCCATCAGCGACGCGAGCGGCGTCAGCGACCAGGTGGTGAGGCGCGTCGGGTTGGGCGCCGGCAGGCGCACGGCGGTCTCGAACTGCGAGCGCGTGCCGTAGCCGCCGTCGATCCCGAGCGGGCGGCCGGGTTCCCTGGTCGGGTCGGCAGCCACGTCGTAGTCGCCCGAGCCGGCGGGGGCCTCGGCGCGCGCGGCGGTAGCGGCGAGGCCCCCGACGATCAGCGTCGTGCGGGCGGGCCTCGGCAGGTGGCGGCGGTGCGGCACGAGCAGCTCCTCGCGGCAGGGGCAGAGGTCGGTCACGTCGGCGTCTCCGCGTGGTGGACGGGCCGCCATATCTATGCGCCGGCCGGCCCTTCTCGCCAGGGTGGCGATCGCTCGATTGTTCCCGGCGCGAGGGAAGGATCGGCTCTCGGGCGAGGGCTGCTGGGACGATCGTTCCTCAGGGCTGGCGCAACGCCCGCCGTGCCGCCATTCGCCCCGCAAATCGGTGGAAGGGGTACGCAAGCTGCCCGGAGAGCCGCGTCGGCAGTGCCTCGCGCACGCCGCTCCGCGCCGGCGGCCGGCGCGCCTCGTTGAAGTAGGTGCCGAAGAGGAGGTCCCAAACGCTCAGGTTCTCGCCGTAGTTGCGATTGCCTTCGCTGAGCTTCATCGAATGGTGCCAGCGGTGCAGCTCGGGCGTGTTGAAGACGAAACTGAGCGGGCCGAAGCGCATCGCCGCGTTGGTGTGCGTCATCAGGCCGATGTAGCCGGTCAGCGCGGACAGCCACGCCATCACCTCCGCCGGGGCCCCGGCGAGGGCCAGGATGGCGACGCCCGGCAGCACGGACTTCAGGGCGTCGACGAAATGGAAGCGTCCGGAATTGACGCACCACAGCCTGGTGACGCCGTGATGGATGGCGTGGAAGTCCCACAGCCATGGCCACTCGTGGGCGAAGCGGTGCGCCCAGTAGGCGGCGAACTCGGCCGTGAGCAGGCCGAGCGCGACCTGCGCGGCCAACGGCCAGCCGTGCGGCCAGGCGCCGTGGTGGGCGCCGGCCGCGATCAGGGCCGACAGGCCGATCACGGAGGAGAACACCACCAGCCCCTGCAGCGCGCCGTTGCTGACCAGCGTATGGCGAGCAGCAGCTGCTTGTCGGAAGGCTGCCAGGATTCTTCGTGCGGCATCCAGCGCTCCAGGGCGAGAAGGGCGAGGACGAGCGCGAGGTAGGTCAGGTTGAAGGCGACGATCGCCACTCCATGCGCGAAGCCGAACGCGGTCGCCGCGACGGCGCCGGCGAGGAGAGCCGGCCAGGCAGCGCAGGCGAGGAGGAGGCGCAGCGTCGAAGCGAGGGGC
>CALMRL010000072.1 GCA_937873345.1 uncultured Beijerinckiaceae bacterium
GGCGACGGCAACCTCCTCGCGCTGGCGGTGGAGGCGGCGCGCGAGCGCGCGACGAGCGGCGAGATTTCGGCCGCGATGGAGGACGTGTTCGGACGCTACCGGACGGCACCCAAGCCGGTCAGCGGGGTCTACGCCGAAGCCTACACGGAGGATGCGCGATGGTCGGGGCTCACCGACGGCGTCGAGGCGACCCGGCGGCGGCTGGGACGCCGGCCGCGGATGCTTGTCGCGAAGATCGGCCAGGACGGCCACGACCGGGGGGCTAACCTTGTCAGCTCGATGTTCGCGGACCTGGGTTTCGAGGTTGTCCCCGGGCCGCTGTTCCAGACACCGTCGGAGGCGGCGGCGCTCGCCCTGCGGGAGAGCGTCGACGTGGTGGGCGTGTCAAGCCTCGCCGCCGGCCACAGGACGCTCGTCCCGGACTTGATCGGCCACCTTCGCGACGCGGGCCGGCGGGACATCAAGGTGATCGTCGGCGGGGTGATCCCGGCCACCGACTACCAAGCTCTGCGCGCCGCCGGGGTGCAGGCGATCTTCGGCCCCGGCACCAACCTGATGCAGGCAGCCGAGGAAGTGCTGCGGCTATTCGGCCACAACATGGCCCCCGCCGAGGAGACGGTCGGGTGAGCGGATCGATCCAGAATGGCCGGATGCGTCGGCCTTGACGTTGCGATCCACCGGGTCGGGCGCCGGGCGGCCCTTTTCGTCGCGCCGCGTCGTGGTTGGGCGACCCTTGCGGTGGCATGCGCCGACGAGGCGGCCGCTCGCATCAGCCGGGCGATGTGCTCATGGTGAGCCTATCGAACCATCGCGGCCGCGCCGCTCGCCGCAGGCATTCGGGGCGGCGTGCATGCGCGGCGCCCGATCGGTGTCGCGGAACACGGCGTGCATTTCCCCCACCCGTGCGAGCAGCACCTTGTCCGCTTTGCGGCGGACGGACGTGGCGCGCTCGCGCCACGCGTAGAACCCTGTCCAGAACCGCCGGGCAAGCGGGCCATCACGGCTATGGGAAAGGCGGCTTGGTTGTGCTCACGAGGGCGAAGAGCCGGACGTCACCACGCCGGGTTCCCACGCAAACCAGGCCGCCGCGCGGAAAGGACGTCGCGCTCCGGCCGCAGCTGCCTGTTGTCACGGCACAAGCAAGCAGTTGCAGGCAAACTGTTGCAAGCGGCGCGGTTCGTCCCGCTCCGTCGATGTCCAGGACGGCGGCGGCGGCCGCGGGCTTCACCTCCCGTCGGCCGTGGCGGCGGTCAGCCTCGGCGACTCGGTTGCAGATCGCCCAGGCGGACGGCTCGGACTCGCGGGCGAGATCCGTCGGTCGCGGCCGAACCAAACCAACTCGATCGTCAGTCGTCGGGACTCCGGCCCGTGGGGTGGACGTCGTTTGGGCATCAGGAACCATCTCGTGCGAAAGCATCTTCGGTGTCCACCGGAGCGGGGTCGTCCCAGTTTAGCTTGCTTCTCGCGGCTCCGATGTTAGGCGGAACGCGGCCCTGAGAGCGGAGATAGGGGAGGGCTGTCGAAAACGCAGAAGGTCGCCTGCGTCACTGGCGCGGTCCTGCCGGTCAGCGAGCTGTTCTCCGGCGGCTTCGATCACGAGAGCGACAGCAGACGGAAGCCGTTGATCCTGGCCGCGGCACGCGTCAGCACCATCGCCTGGAAGGCGCTCGCGACCTCGTGCGCCCCTACCAGCGTGCACACGCCGTCCGTAGATGCCGTCGATACCACGGTTTCTGCCCTGGTGAGGCGTTCGCGATCCGTGCCGTCGTCCGTGCCGAAGATAGGCTGACCCATGCCGCAGCGACATGCCTGTGGCATAGAACCTATCCAGATGAGCGACTGCCTCGCAGGGCAACGTTATTCGCGCTCCGGTGTTGAAGGAATGTGTTGCCTCGTCGCGACATTCATGACTTTCGCGGCGTCATCGCGACGGGAATCTAGCTTGGGCCTGCTGTTCAAAGCTGGACTTAACCCATTCTGATACAACTCTCGGAGCTTTCATGACGGTTCCTCATTTGCGTACCGGCATAGTCCTGTTCGGGCTTTGCGTCCTTCCTGCAGCCGCGACTGCGCAGTCAGAGCAGGCTCCGCCCGTCGCAGCGCTCCCTGGATCTGAGAACCTTCCGTCCCGCGGGCGCACGCCGGCCGCATCGTCCATCGACACACCATCCACCTTAGCCGAGCCGAATGCTGCGCGATCGGGAACGTCGGCTATAGGTGCAATCCCTGGCACAACTGGTCCTGGGACCAGGACCGTTGGTGTCCCCGGGAGCGCCAATTCCAAGTAGTCGCTGCTTGGTTTGATCGCCACCCAGCGACTTGCTTGGCTCAGCGAAACCTCGTGGGCTCATCCCTCGACGCCGCAACAGGCTGTATCTCGGGTCTGATCCAAGCTGAAATATTTTCAAGTGCCTTGCGGTATGCTTGCATGTGACGCGATGGAGTCCGGATCGCCGGCCTTGCTGTGATATGCCGCCTCAGCCCAGAGGTCGCTCGCTGTGCTCGCCTTTCGACACCAGCGCCGGAAGCTGCGCTCCGTCGTGATGCGATGCATCGGCCGTCAACTAACTGTTGAGTCCTGGCATTTGGTGGAGCGGATTGCGCGTGAACCTGCCGGGCTCTTTTGTCCAGGCCCGGCAGATTGCCTCGTAGGGCGTCATGCCCTGCAGCGTCTTGAGCCAACGAGCATAGTTGTCGGCGTCGACGAAGCTCGCCAAGTGTCAGCGCAGCTGATCGTGAGCTTCGTAGTGGAAGCGCTTCACCGTGGCGTCCTTGATCGTGCGGTTCATCCGCTCGACCTGTCCATTGGTGTCAAACAGCATCGGAACGGGACCCTGGATCGGCGTGCAATCGGGACCCCTC
>CALMRL010000073.1 GCA_937873345.1 uncultured Beijerinckiaceae bacterium
AGACTGATGCATCCCGAGCGCAAGCTCCATCCCGACGACCGCGTCGTCGGCAACCTCGCGCTGCGCTTCGGCTTCGCCGCTCTGGCGGTCGCCGCCATCGGCGCGGTGGTGGCGCTCGGCGCCGCCTCGCCGCAGGCGCTGACGCGGGCCGCGATCGGCCCGGTGCCGCTGTCGCTGGTGCTGGCGGCGGCGCTGATCGTCTTCGCCGTGGCCCTCACCGGCCTCTACGTCGTCCTCGCCAACCGCAGCGCACGCCCGTGAGCCTTTTCCCCCGCATCTTGCCGGCGCTGGCGCTCTCGACCTCCGCGCCGGCCGACGTCAACCCGATCGCGATCGCGCTCTTCCTCGTCTTCGTCGGCACCACCCTGTTCATCACCTGGAAGGTCGCCAGCCGCAGCCGCACGCGCGACGCGTTCTACACCGCCGGCGGCGAGATCACCGCCGTGCAGAACGGCTTGGCGATGGCCGGTGACTACTTGAGCGCCGCCGCCTTCCTCGGGCTCACCGCCTTCATCACCACCGGCGGCTTCGACGGCATGGTCTACGCGCTCGGCTTCCTGTTCGGCTGGCCGGTGCTCTTGTTCCTGGTCGCCGAGCCCCTGCGCGAGATGGGCTCCTACACCTTCGCCGACGTGCTGGCGCGGCGCCTGTCGGAGACGCCGATGCGGATCATGGCGGCGGTGAACTCGCTCGTCATCATCACCCTCTACCTCATCGGCCAGATGGTCGGCGCCGGCCAGCTGATCGAGCTGCTGTTCGGCCTGCCCTACGCGCTCGCCGTGTGCGTCGTCGGCGTGCTGATGGTGGTGTACGTCACCTTCGGCGGCATGGCGGCGACGACCTGGGTGCAGATCATCAAGGCCGGGCTGTTTCTCGCCGGCGCGGCGCTGCTCGCGGTGCTGCTGCTCGCGCGTTTCGGCTTCGACGTCGGCGCGCTGGTCGCGGCGGCGGAGGCCGGCACGCCGAAGCGCGACGCCATCTTCCTCTCCGCCGGGCTGGCGAAGGACCCCGTCTCCTTCATCTCGCTGGTGATCGGGCTGGTGTTCGGCGTCGCCGGGCTGCCGCACATCCTGATGCGCTTCTTCACCGTGCGCGACGCCGCCACCGCGCGGCTGTCGTGCTTCTTCACCACCGCCTTCTGCGCCGCCTTCTTCCTGCTGGTGATGGTGATCGGCTACGGCGCGGTGGCGGTGGTGCTGCCCGACGCGGCCTACAGGACGGCGGCGGGCGCCCTGCGCGGCGGCGCCAACATGGCGGCGATCCACCTTGCAGGGGCCGTCGGCGGCCCGGCGATGCTGGGCTTCATCTCGGCGGTGGCGTTCGCCACCATCCTCGCCGTGGTGTCGGGGCTGGGGCTCGCCGGCGCCTCGGCGATCAGCCACGACCTCTACGGCCGAGTGTTCGGCAACGCGAGCGAGCGCCGCGAGATCCTGGTGTCGCACCTCGCCACCGTGGCGCTCGGCGCGCTGGCGATCGCGCTCGGCCTGATCTTCAAGGGCCAGAACGTCGCCTACACCGTGGGCCTCGCCTTCGCGGTGGCGGCGTCGGCGAACTTCCCCGTGCTGGTGCTGTGCATCTACTGGCGCGGACTGACCACCGCCGGCGCGCTGGTCGGCGGCCTCACCGGGCTCGTCTCGTCGAGCGCGCTGACCGTGCTCGGCCCGGCGGTGTGGGTGAAGGTGCTTGGCCACGCCGCGCCGGTGTTCCCCTACGATCCCCCGGCGATCGTCACCGTGCCGCTCGCCTTCGCGGTGACGGTGGCGGTGTCGCTGATGACCCGCGACGCCACCGGCGACGCCTTCGCCGGAGGGACGACGCGGCCGGGCCTGCGGACGTAGGCACCGCTCGCCGGCCTATCGCCTCCCCGCTACGCGGGAGAGGAGAGGCGCGGCGATCGCTGGCACGTCCTCCCCTGCGCAGCGAAGCGGGGGAGGGGGACCGTGCGGCACGCACGGGGGAG
>CALMRL010000074.1 GCA_937873345.1 uncultured Beijerinckiaceae bacterium
GCGCATCTACTTCCCGCCCGCGACCGGCGATCGACACCACTTCTGCGCCGTCTCCTCCGGGACATCGACGCCAAGTCCCGGACGCGACGGCCGTGCCCGGACAGGCGGGTCGCGGCGAGCCTTCAGCTCGTGAACAGCTCGCCGTAGGCGGCTTGCAGACGCTGCACCTCGTCCTCGTCGAGTGCCGCGAATTCCCTCGTGCGAGCCCGCTTCGACAGCGTGCCGTGGTTCTGCTGCAAAAACCGCAGCAGCAGGTCGACGGTGCGTTCGCTCATATCGAGAATTTCGCCGACGCGCCGGTGGAAGGCGTCGCGATGCTGCAGGAAGCCGAGTTCCTCCGGCAGGGCCGTCTCCACCGATCGCTCGATGCACTCGAACAGGAACTCGGCATGCGCGGTGGCGTCGAAGAAGCGGTAGAAATCGGCGGAGTCGACGGTCACGTCGACGTTGCCCTTGGCCGTCGGCCGCCAGTCGATCCAGTCGAGGAGCGGCCGGGACGTGCCTTCCAGCACCCCCTTGTATTCGACGATGGCGCCGAGGATGGTGCTGGAGATGGGGAAAACGATCTCGGGAGGCGTGAAGCCGCGGTCGGCGAGGACGTGGTGCATCAGGAAGCGGTGGATGCGGCCGTTGCCGTCCTCGAAGGGATGGATGTAGACGAAGCCGAAGGCGACGCAGGCCGCCGTCAGTACGGGGTCAAAGCCCATCGCCCGCGCCCGATCGGCGAAGGCGACCAGCCCTTCGAGCAGCGACGGCAGGTCTGCGGCCTTGGCGCTGATGTGCTCGGGCACTGGCTGGTTCATCGCGTCGCGGCGGCCGATGAAGCCGCCCTCCTGCCGCAGGCCGAGCCGGACGAGGCGGTCGTCGATCAGCGAGCGCTGCAGGGCGACGAGGGCGTCGACGCCGAAGCGCCAGCGCCCGGCTTGGCCGATCGCGACGCCCCAGCGCTGCACCCGGTCCCTCGGCGGGTCCTCGCCTTCGATGGCGAAGGACGCCTTGGAGTCGCTCAGCAGCAGGAAGGCGGCCGCGCGGGCGACGGTTTCGGGCAAGGCGGCGTCGACGACCGCCCGCGCCCTCGCTTCAAGACCTTTGGCAAGCAGGACGTCGAGCTTGTGGGTGCGGAAGACGAGCGGGCAGAAATCCGGCGTTCCCGCGACGTTGTGGTTGATACGGAACCGGCGGCTCCGCCCGCCGTGTGCGGTGCCGTATTGCTGAGCGGCATTGATGAGGTCGACGTAGATGCCCGCAGCGGTGTCCGGCGCGTCGAGGCGCGGCCCGCCGAGCCACTCGTAGAGGTGGCAGAGCCGGCGCAGATAGGCGCTCGTTGGCTTGAGGCGCAGGGCGCGTGCCAGCCCCGCGGGATCGAAGACGGCGAAGAGCTTTCGCAGGATCAGAAGGCGAACGCCCTCGTGCTTCAGGGCGAAGACGAGATGGCCGACGTCGGTGTCGGCAGGGTGCAGGCCGACGGGGTGGATGACCCAGCCGTCCGCCTTGTGGCGCAGGTTGCGCGGCGACACGGCCGCGACCTCGTGCGGCAGGGGCATCGCGAGATCGTAGCGATCGATCAGCGCGCTGTAGCCGGCGAGGAAGCCCTCGTTCGGCATGGGGCGGCCGCGAAAGGACACGAGAGGTGTTTTCCCGTTCCGTTCACTGGATATAGCCGCATCCATGGTTTTCTTTGCGGGCATGCGGATTTTTATGACGATCCGGTGTGTCTCGTCCATTTTTTTGACGGACGCTCTTTTTTGCTGAAAAACGAGGACTTGCCGGCGCTTCTTGTGATGCAACGCAGATTTTCTTGACGGAGCGGTCACCGCCCTCGAAATTCATGACGCCCGCGTCGTCGCGAGCTTGCACGAAGCTTGCGTGACGCTCGGCCTGTGAAACCCAGGATGCTCGTCATGCAAGCCGAGACGACCTCGCCCGCGTCGGGGATGCGCTGGCTGCAGCTGCTGCTCGGGTTGGTGGTGATGATGGCGATCTCCTCGCCGCAATACGTCTGGACCCTGTTCACCGAGTCCTTCGTCAAGACCACCGGCAGTACCCTCGCCTGGGTGCAGGTCACCTTCACCATCCTGGTCGTGCTGCAGACCTGGGCGGCGCCGGGGCAGGGCTGGTTGATCGACCGCTTCGGCCCGCGCCTGCTCGTCGCGCTCGGCGCCTTCCTGAGCGGGCTCGGCTGGGTGCTGGCGAGCCATGCGTCGTCGCTCGCCGCGCTCTACGCGACCTACGGCCTGTTCTGCGGCGCCGGCACCGGCTTCGTCTACATCGGCGTGGTCGGGCTGATGGTGCGCTGGTTCCCGCAGGCGCGGGGCTTCGCCGTCGGCGTGGTCGCGGCGGGCTATGGCTTCGGCGCGCTCGCCACCACCTATCCCGTCGACACGATGATCAAGGAGCAGGGCTTCCGGGCGACGCTGCTCGCCTTCGGCCTGATCCTCGGCGCGGTCGGCACCGTGGCGGCGCTGTTCCTGCGCGAGCCGCGCGTCACGGAAGTGCGCTCGGCCGCCGAACTCAAGTCCGGCGCGACGCCCGGCGCGATGCTGCGCTCACCCGTGTTCTGGCTGCTGTTCGCGATGATGACGATGATGTCGACCGGCGGCCTGATGGTGGTGTCGAACTTCAAGAGCTTCGCGTCCGACTTCGGTCTCACGAAGATGGTCGTGTTCGGCACGGCCGCGGTGCCGCTGGCGCTGTCGATCGACCGCATCTGCAACGGCTTGACCCGGCCGTTCTTCGGCTGGGTGTCGGACCGCGTCGGGCGCGAGAACACCATGGTGCTGGCCTTCACCGGCGAGGCCGTCGCCATCGCCCTGTGGTTCGCCTTCCGCCACGACCCGACCGTGTTCGTGCTGATGTCGGGCGTGGTGTTCTTCGGCTGGGGCGAGATCTTCTCGCTGTTCCCCTCGACGCTGACCGACACCTTCGGCGAGCGCTACGCCACGACGAACTACGGCTTCCTGTACATGGCGCAGGGCATCGGCTCGCTGCTCGGCGGCCCGCTGGCCGCGGCGCTGAAGGGCGCCGTCGGCTCCTGGGTCCCGGTGTTCGCGCTGATCGTGGCGCTCGACCTCGTCACCGCCGCGCTCGCCCTGTTCGTGCTGAAGAGGATGCGCTCGAAGGCGAGGGTCGAGACACCGGCGGTGCGGCCGGCCGCCGTGCCGGCCTGAGCGAACGGGCGGCGGCGGCCTCGCGACCGCCGCCGCCGAGGGTCGGGAGGGGCCGGCCGGGCAGG
>CALMRL010000075.1:0-4164 GCA_937873345.1 uncultured Beijerinckiaceae bacterium
GTTCGGCATCGTGGAGACGCGCCCGGCGTTCCTCGCCTACACCGAGCGGTTGAACGCGCGGCCGGCGGCGGTCCGCGCCCGCGCCGCCGACGACGCCCTGCTGCCGACCTATCGCCCGCGCGGCTCCTGAGGCGCGGATGCAAGCCATCATCGACATCGCCGGCTTGGCGAAGAGCTACAAGTCCGGCTTCCAGGCTCTCAAATCCGTCGACCTGCAGATCGGCGAGGGCGAGATCTTCGCGCTGCTTGGGCCGAACGGCGCCGGCAAGACGACGCTGATCTCGATCGTCTGCGGTATCGTGCGTGCCACCGCCGGCCGCGTCACCGTCGCTGGCCATGACGTGGTGCGCGAATACCGCGCCGCGCGTGCGGCGATCGGTCTGGTGCCGCAGGAGCTGACGGTGGACGCGTTCGCCAAGGTCGCGGACACCGTTGCCTACTCACGAGGCTTGTTCCGCAAAGGGCGTGACACGGCCCATGTCGAGCACGTGCTCAAGGAACTGTCCCTGTTCGACAAGCGCGACAGCATGGTGATGGCGCTGTCCGGCGGCATGAAGCGACGGGTGATGATTGCCAAGGCGCTGGCACACGAGCCGCGCATCCTGTTCCTCGACGAGCCCACCGCCGGCGTCGATGTCGAGTTGCGGCGCGACATGTGGGCGATGATCCGGCGGCTGCGCGACACCGGCGTCACCGTGATCCTGACCACGCATTACATCGAGGAGGCGGAGGAGATGGCCGACCGGGTCGGGGTGATCCGCCGCGGCGAGATCATCCTTGTCGAGGAAAAGGCGGCGCTGATGCGCAAGCTCGGGCGCAAGCAGCTCACCGTGCAGCTGCGGCGCCCGCTCGTCGCGCTCCCTGGCGAACTGGCGCCCTTCGATCTCGAGCGCTCGGCCAACGGCCTCGCGCTCACCTACACCTTCGACGCGCAGGCCGCGGACACCGGCATCGCCGGCCTGATGCGCCAGCTCGCCGCGTGCGGCCTCGACGTGGTCGACCTGCAAACGCGGCAGTCCTCGCTGGAGGACATCTTCGTCAGCCTGGTCAGCGAAGCGTCATGACCCTTGCGAGCGAAGCGCGATGAACATCCCCGCCGTCCGTGCTATCTTCGTCTCCGAGATGGCGCGCTGGTTCCGCACCATCTCGCAGAGCCTGATCGCCCCGGTGATCTCCACGTCCCTCTACTTCGTCGTCTTCGGCTCGGCGATCGGCTCGCGGATGAGCGAGGTCGATGGCGTCGGCTACGCCGCCTTCCTGGTGCCGGGACTGGCGATGCTGTCGATCCTGACGCAGAGCCTCTCCAACGCCGCCTTCGGCATCTACATCACGAAATGGTCGGGGACGATCTACGAGCTCCTGTCGGCGCCCGTCTCCTGGGTCGAGGCGGTCACCGGCTACGTCGGCGCGGCGGCGGCGAAGTCGGTGCTGCTGGGATTGGTGATCATCCTCACCGCGCGGCTGTTCGTCTCGTTCGAGATCGTGCATCCCGTGTGGATGGTCGCCTTCCTGCTGCTGACGGCGGTCACCTTCTCGCTGTTCGGCTTCGCCATCGGCATCTGGGCCGGCAACTTCGAGCAACTGCAGATCGTGCCGCTGCTCGTCGTGACGCCGCTGACCTTCCTCGGCGGCTCGTTCTATTCCGTGAAGATGTTGCCGCCCTTCTGGCAGAAGGTCACCCTGCTCAACCCCGTCGTCTATCTCGTCTCGGGATTTCGCTGGAGCTTCTACGGCCGGGGCGACGTCGCGGTCGGCGTCAGCCTCGCCATGGCGCTCGTCTTCCTGGCGATCTGTCTCGCGGTGATCTCCTGGATCTTCAAGACGGGATACAAGCTGAAGAACTGAGCGTCCCTCGGTCGAGCATAGGTCCTGGAACGGCACCCTCCGCGCGCCGTTCGCAGGCCGGCAACCAAGCCGCGAAAGGATCAGCGATGCCATTCCTCGACGCAGCCGACGGCACCAGGCTCTTCTACAAGGACTGGGGCAGCGGCCCGGCGATCGTGCTGATCCACGGCTGGCCGCTCGACGCCGACATGTGGGAGTACCAGGCGCCCGCGCTGGCCTCGGCCGGCTTCCGCGTCGTCAGCTACGACCGCCGCGGCTTCGGCCGCTCCGAACAGCCCTGGAGCGGCTACGAGTACAACACCCTCGCCGACGACCTCGCGGCGGTCATCAAGGGTCTCGACCTGCATGACGTGGCGCTCGTCGGCTTCTCGATGGGCGGCGGCGAGATCGCCCGCTACATGTCGCGCCATGGCGGCGCCGGCGTCGCGAAGACGGTGCTGGTCTCGGCGGTGACGCCCTACATGACCAAGACCGCCGACAATCCCGAGGGCGTCGAGCGTGAGGTCTTCACCGGCATGGTCGACGGGCTGAAAAAGGACCGGCCGAACTTCCTCGCCAACTTCTCCAAGGGTTTCTTCGGCGTCGGCATGCTGTCGTCGCCGGTGTCGAGCGAACTGATCCAGTGGACCGGCAACCTCGCGATGACGGCTTCGCCGAAGGCGACGACCGACTGCGTCACGGCCTTCGGCGAAACCGACTTCAGGCCGGACATGGCGCACTTCAAGGTGCCGACGCTGGTGATCCACGGCGATGCCGACCAGACCGTTCCGATCGCGGCTTCCGGCAAGCGCACGGCGGCGATGATCGCGGGCGCGCACTACAGCGTCTACGAAGGGGCGCCCCACGCCATTCCCTTCACCCACGCCGACCGCCTGACGCAGGATCTGCTAGCCTTCCTGCGCTGATGCCACCGCGGGCGGCGGTCAGTGCGCGGCCGCCGCCTCGTTGTGGAAGATCGGATGGTGCACGGCGTCGCCGACCTCCACGCCGATGGCGTCGGCCACGCCGGCGTTGACCTCCAGCACGCCGAGCGTCGGCGCGCCGGAAGCGATCAGCGCCTCGTCCAGCGGCTTGGCGTCGTGCTTGACCGAGACCACCCTACCCTCCTTCGAAATGAAGATCATGTCGAGCGGGATGTACGTGTCCTTCATCCAGAAGGTGACGGGCTGCTGGACGTGGAAGTCGAACAGCATGCCTTGATCCCTGGGCAGCGAGTGGCGGTTCATCAGCCCGTACTCGCGCTCGGCATCGGTGCTCATCAGCTCGATCCTGAAGCGATGCGCCCCGCTCGCCGTGTCGATCTCGAGGGGCTGGAACGCCGGTGCCGCGCCAGCGGAACTGCCCAGGGCCGCGACGAGCATGCCCGCCAGCCGAAACCGTCCCGCCATCCCGTCCTCCCGCGATCACCCGCCGCGCGCGGAGCGATGCCACGCCACTCGCGCGCGGGTCAATCACCCCCGTTCAATGCGAAGAGGGCAGCGCCGCTTCGAGAAGCCGGACCTCGGCCGCCATCAATCCTTTGGGACCGTCGCCGAAGCGGACCAGCAGGCTGTCACCCGGCTTCAGGTCGGCGATGCCGTAGCGGCGCAGCGTCTCCATGTGGATGAAGATGTCGTCGGTGCCGTCACCGCGCGACACGAAGCCGAAGCCGCGCACCCGGTTGAACCACTTGACCACCACGATCTCGAAGCCGCCGCTCGGCGTCACCTGGACGTGGGTGCGTGACGGCATCTGCGCCGGATGCACGGCGGTCGACTCGTCCATCGACAGGATGCGGAACGCCTGCAGGCCCTTGGCGCGCACCGCTGCCTCGCAAACGATACGAGAGCCCTCGTGAGCCGACTGGAAGCCGTCGCGGCGCAGGGTCGTGACGTGCAGCAGCACGTCGGAGCCGCCGCCGTCGGGCGCGATGAAACCGTAGCCCTTCGCCACGTCGAACCATTTGATGCGTCCGGCCACCTCGACCAGCTTAAGCGCCTCGGCGCCGTCCTCGGCCGCTTCGACGTCATGACGAAGGGAAGTGAATTCCTTGCTGGCCAAGGCCGAAGTCCTCGATACGCCCGCCCGCCCCGCCAGCCTGCCGTCCAGACCGAATCACCCGCGAATCGAACCCGTCGAGCCTAACATCGCGAGCGTCCGCGAACAGGGGCAAAGCGGGCTGGAAACGGCGGGGACACGCCTGCCACACGCGTTCATCGGAGGGCGTTGCAGCGGCGCAATGACTGCCGCAGCGGCAAGCGCTTTCGCCGCAAAATCCTCGACGGAGCGGCAACGGACGACGGGGAAGCCCGCCAGCACTACTTTGGCAAGGCTTTGAAA
>CALMRL010000075.1:4237-5769 GCA_937873345.1 uncultured Beijerinckiaceae bacterium
TCATCCCAACAAGGTCAGCGAAACCTCTGCTGCTCAAGCGCGACCCGTGTGGTTGCACGTGGCCTCGAACGAGCTCTCCAGCCGGCTCACCGAATGACCTTGAGACACTGGATCACCTCCTTTCGCTTGGTTGAACATGACGGGAGCATACGGATCAGAGCGGCCATGTCACCCCTCGCGATCGTGGAATCAGACCCATCCACAGGCTTGCGCATTGATTTTCCGTGGTGATCGACTGATATGCGACCTGTTGACACCTCTGGTCGTTGGTCATCATGCCGCCATCCCGGCCTGCCAATGTCAGAGGTGGATTGGCGGAGCTCACACGGTTGCGCTCCAATTGCCGGCGCGCCACCAGCGCGACCCCTCCCGAACACCCCAGCGAGCGCGCCGAACCGGACGCGCGGCTCCGCGTGACTCGAAAGACATCCTTGACCAGCTTCACCGACCTCGGCCTCGCCGCTCCACTTCTCAAGGCGCTCGCCGCCGCCGGATACCAGACGCCCACTCCGATCCAGGCGCAGGCGATTCCTCACGTGCTGGCGGGCCGTGACCTCCTCGGCATCGCGCAGACCGGCACCGGCAAGACCGCCGCCTTCGCCTTGCCGATGCTCCAATATCTCGCGGCCCATCCCCGCCGACCGGAGCGCAACACATGTCGCGCCCTCGTGCTGTCGCCGACCCGCGAACTGGCGACGCAGATCGCGGACTCCTTCCGCGTCTACGGCGAGCATATCGGCATGTCCGTCGCCACCGTGTTCGGCGGCGTTTCGATCCGGCCGCAGATCGATCGTCTATCGCGCGGCGTCGACGTGCTGGTCGCCACGCCCGGCCGGCTGATCGACCATCTCGACCAGCGCACGCTGCGTCTCGGCGGCGTCGAGGTGTTCGTGCTCGACGAGGCCGATCAGATGCTCGACATGGGCTTCATCCATGCGCTGCGCCGTATCGTGCCGCTCCTGCCGAAGAAGCGGCAGAGCCTTTTCTTCTCGGCGACCATGCCGCGGGAGATCGGCGCGCTCGCCGCCGACCTGCTGAGCGATCCCGTCAAGGTCTCGGTGACGCCAGTCGCGACCACGGCCGAGCGCATCGACCAGCGCGTGATCCTCGTCGAGACCGCGCGCAAGCGCGTGCTGCTCGCCGAGTTGATCCGCAGCGAAGGGATGGACCGGGCGCTGGTGTTCACCCGTACCAAGCACGGTGCCGACCGCGTGGTGCGCTCGCTCGCCGAGGACGGCATCGCCGCCCTGGCGATCCACGGCAACAAGAGTCAGCCGCAACGCGAGCGCGCCCTCGCGGCGTTCAAGTCCGGCGCAACGCCGATCCTCGTCGCAACCGATATCGCGGCGCGGGGAATCGACGTCGACGCGGTAAGCCATGTCGTCAATTTCGACCTGCCGAACATCCCCGAAAGCTACGTGCACCGCATCGGCCGCACGGCGCGTGCCGGCGCCGAGGGCCGGGCGGTCTCGCTCGTCGATGCCGAGGAGGTCCCGTTCCTGCGCGCGATCGAGAAGTTGACGCGCCAGGCG
>CALMRL010000076.1 GCA_937873345.1 uncultured Beijerinckiaceae bacterium
ACGTAGGGCATACGTCACTCCTCGCGCGAGGCGGCTCAGGCCGCCTGCCAAGCCCGCACCGTCTCCTCGGCGAAGGCGCGGTAGGACCGCGGCGGCCGTCCGAGGCGGCGCGTCAAGTCCGCCACGGCGTCGGCCGACGCCACCGCGCCGTCTTGCTGGTAGCGCCACATCATCAGCCGCATGTCGGCGGCGAGCCAGCCCGGCGCGCCGCGCCCGCGCAGCGCCCCCTCCATCGCGGTGAGGTCGTCGCCTCCGTAGCGAATCGGGCGCGCCAGCACCTCGCCCCACAGCGCCGACAGCGCCGCGCCGGTCAGCGGCTCGGGTCCGACGAGGTCGATGACCTCCGCCGGCAGCGGGCCAGATGCCCGTTCGCGGCGCAGCAACTCGGACGTCGCGACGTCGGCGATGTCGCGCGTGTCCACCATGGAAACGCCGGCCGCGCCGACCGGCATGATGTACAGGCCGGGTCCCCGCAGCGCATCCTTCTGGCTGACGTCGTTCTGCATGTAATAGGCCGGGCGCAGCACCGTCGCCGGCAATCCGACCGCCGCCATCGCGCGCTCCACGGTGTCCTTGCCGATGAAGTGCGGTACGTCGGCGTAGTCGGCCCCCTTGAACACCGAGAGGTAGACCACCCGCTCGATCCCGGCTGCGCGGATCGCGTCAACGGCGAGCAGCGCCTGCGTGAGCTCGTCGGGGACGTTGGGCACGAGCAGGAACACGGTGTCGACGCCAACCAACGCTTGGCGCACGGCGTCCACGTCGGACAGGTCGCCCTTCACCGCGCGCACGCCTTCCGGCAGCTTGGCCTTGTCGGGCGAGCGGGTCAGGGCCTTGACCGCGGCGTCTTGGCCCGCAAGGCGCTGCGTGACGAGCGAGCCGATAGTGCCGGTGGCACCGGTGATGAGGATTGTCATCGCGGTTCTCCTTCGGCAAAGGAGGTAATGCGTCCCGGACCGCGCCATAAGCCGGTCGGATTGGAACGCCTCGTCTCGCCCGTGGACCGTTCGTAGACCTCGCCGCCCTTGCCGAGTTCAACCTTGTCGCCGCGCACGGCGGCTTCAGCGCGGCGGTGCGCGCGAGCGGCAGGCCCAAGGCCACCCTGGCGCGCCGCGTCGGCGAGCTGGAAGCGGAACTGGGCGTCCGCCTGGTCGAGCGCGGCACGCGTTCGCTGCGTCTGACCGAGCGGCCGGGGGCTATGGGCGCGCACGGACGGGGCGCTGCGAGAGATTTCCGGCGCCGCCGCCGCTGCCGGCGGCGGCGCGCCG
>CALMRL010000077.1 GCA_937873345.1 uncultured Beijerinckiaceae bacterium
TCGCCCAGCGCGGCCCGCACCGGCAGCCAGACGGGGTTGCCTGGGCCGGGGGCGCGAGCGACCAGCGCGGGGTCGCGGAACGCAGCGATGCGCGACAGCGTGCCATGGCCGGTGATCGCCGCGGCTTGCACGCCGATCACGCAGGCAGCGCCGACCAGTGCCGCCGCGACCTGCGCCGCGAGCCGGGTGCGTTTGGGCCCGAGCAGCCGGAACAGCGCCGCCGTGATCCATACCGCGAGCGCCCCGGCGATGACCCCGAGCGCCGCCAGCGCGGGATAGGCCGCGAGGGCGCGAGGGCCGTCGAGATACGCGATCCCGTCGATCGCCGGCGCGGTGACGGCGAAGCCCATCACCGCCGTGCCGGCGGCGATCGCCGCGATGCGCACGGCGAACAGGGCGCGCGCCGGCGATGGCGAAGAGAGGATCAGGTCGAGATCGGCGCGGGCGTAGAAGCCGCGCGTCGCGGTTTCCATCGCCTGCGACAGCAGCAGCGTCACGGTGATGAGGAGCGAGCCGCCGATCGCCAGCAGTGTCGGCTTGTCGGGATGCCGGAGCGCGGCGGCGAGCGGCGCCAGGACCTCCAGCGCGATGGCGTGGGCGACGGCCTCGAACACCGCCACGCCGGCGAGCATGCGCCAGGCGCTGCGCCGTCCGCCGAGCATCGCCACCGCGTCGCGCCAGGCGAGTCGCGCCTCGTGGCGGGCGAAGAAGGCCAGGCGCCAAAGGGCTCCCGCCGCTGCGGAACGATCGGGCGCCTCGCGGCGGGCGGGCAGGGCGAGGCGCTCGCTCACGCCGCGCGCTCCGCGACGAGCCGCAGGAAGATGTCCTCCAGGCTGGCCTGACCCCTGCGGCCAAGGTCGGCACCGTCCTGACCGGCGCGCAGCTCGTCGAGCGTGCCCTCCGCCACCAGCCGCCCGGCGCTGATGATGCCGATGCGCTGCGCCATCCGCTCGGCCACCTCCAGGATATGCGTCGTCAGCAGCACGGTGGCGCCGGCGCGCACCCGCTCGGACAGCATGTCCTTGACCTCGCGCGAAGAGCCGGCGTCGAGCCCGGTCAGCGGCTCGTCGAGGATGATGAGCCGCGGCTCGTGGATCAGCGCGCCGGCCAGCGCCACCTTCTGCCGCATGCCCTTGGAGAAGCCGCCGCAGCGCTCGTGGCGGTGTGGCCCGAGACCGAGGCGGTCGAGGAGAGCGTCGGCTCCGCGCCGCGCCGCATCCTGCGGCACCTGCCAGAGGCCCGCGACGAAGGCGAGGTATTCGGTCGGCGTGAGACGGTCGTAGATCATCGGCTCGTCCGGCACCCAGGCGATCAGCCGCTTCGCCTCGATCGGACGGCGCAGCGCGTCGACGCCGAAGATCGCGACGCTCCCGGCATCGGCCGGCAGCAGGCCGGCCGTGATGCGCAGGGTGGTGGTCTTCCCGGCGCCGTTCGGCCCGAGCAGGGCGGAGAACTCGCCGCCGCGAAGCCGGAGGTCGAGGCGGTCCCCCGCCGCGCGGCCCGTCGCGCCGAACCGCTTGCTCATGCCCTGGAGGATCAGCGCGTCCATCGATGGCTCCAATCGCGATGGCAGCGCAGCACGCCGGCGATTGCCGAGGCGTGAAGAGGGCGGGCCGATGCTGCCGACGGCCTTGACGAAACCCTAACGCACCACCCGCCCCGACGTGCCGAAATGGGACCGGCGCGGCGGGACCGGACCGGAGCGGGCACGAATCGTGGTCGAATCGTCGATCGCGCCGGGTTGCCGCTCTTTTCCTTTCGCTCTACGCAGGATGCCGACAGTCCAACGCGGGATGGCATGACGGGCGGCGGAGCGCAGCAGGCCGCGCGGATCGGGACGCCGGCCCACGTCGCGGATGCGCCGGGCCTCGCGCCGCTCTGCCGCGCACTCACCGTCGCGGGCGACGAGGAGGGGCTGTTGCCGTTCGACGCCGCGGCGATCGCCAGCGCACTCGACCTCTTCGGTCGCGGCTTCCGGCACTGGTCGATGTATTACCTCAATGCCGTCGTCGTCCCCGCCGCCGCCGCGGCCCTGACCTTCGACCGAGCCCTGCCGCTGGCGCTCGGCGGCTGCCGGCTGCGGCTCGATGCCGACGGCACGCCGGCCGAGGTGAGGCTCCGCGCCGACGATCCACTCGGCGCGGACGCGCTCGACACGTTGGTCGAGGGCCACCTCGTCCCCTTCGTCGCGCTCTACGCCGCCGCGACCGGCCTCCCCCCGCGCCTCCTGTGGAGCAATGCCGCGGTGACCCTGGCCTTTGCGCTCGATCGCGTCGCCGGCGCGGCGCTGCCCGGCCCGCGCAACGCCGTCGCCGCCCTGCTCGGGGGCGGGCACGCCTTCCCGCACCTCACCGGCGCCTTCCGCGAGGACGAGATGGGGGAGCGCGAGCGCCTGCTGTGCTGCGGCCGCCGCCGTCTTTCCGGCGTCGCGCCCTGCTACACGCTGTGCCCGGAACGCGACGTCTGGTGAGGCACGGGATGGGCACGCGATGACGGCGAACGCGATCGGTGAAGGCATCGTCGTCGTGCGCCGGCGCACCCTGCGGGTGCTGGCGAGCGTGGTGCGCGACCCGCTCGGCGCGATCCCGCCGCAAGCCTATGACGAGCGCATGGTGCTGACCCGCAACGCCGGGCGCCTGCGCGTCTATGTCAGCGATCCCGCGCTGATTCAGGAGGCGCTGGTGCGCAACGCCGCCTGCCTCGGCAAGAGCCGCGAGATGAAGCGGGTGCTGGGGCAGGCGCTGGGCGAAGGGCTGCTCACCGCGGATGGCGC
>CALMRL010000078.1 GCA_937873345.1 uncultured Beijerinckiaceae bacterium
GGCCGACATGGTCGGCTTCGTGGTCTTTTTGAAGAGCCCCCGCCACCTCGCCCTTCATCGGCTGCGCACGCTTGCGTCGAGCGTCGCCGGTCGCGCGCGAGTGGTTCTTCTCAGCGTCGATGCCGACGACGCGCTGCTGGCCGAAGCGGTCGCGGCGGCGGATGCCGACCTTCTGCAACTGCACGGTTCGGAGACGCCGGAACGGGTGCGCCACGTCCGTGCGTTGTTCGGCCGTCCGGTCATCAAGGCGCTGGCCATCGGCGGGCGCGCCGACCTCGCTCTCGCCGCGGACTACGAGGCTGCGGCGGACATGCTCTTGTTCGATGCTCGCTCGCCGCCCGGCGCCGACCGTCCCGGCGGCAACGGCGGCGCCTTCGACTGGCGACTGATGCGCCATCTCGCGACCAGCCGGCCCTGGCTGCTCGCCGGCGGCTTGCACGAGGGCAACGTGGCGGAGGCGATCGAACAGAGCGGCGCTTACGCCGTCGACGTGTCATCGGGCGTCGAGCGGGCGCCGGGCGTCAAGGACGCCGGCAGGATCAGGCGCTTCGTCGCGGCGAGCCGGGCGGCGGTCTGCGCCGTCGCGCCCCTCGTCACGCCGTTCCGAAAAGGCTAGACTGACACACGAGGGCCACGGTCGGCAGCCATGCGGGCGGCCATCCACCACCGGAACGATCGCCGATGACCGATTTCGTGCTGCCCCGGCCCCGACACGCCGGCAAGACGTACGGACCGTTCCGCGGTGCGGTGAAGGCGCAGCTGCAAGTGTTGCACGCGCTGATCCTGCACGACATCAAGAGCCGCTTCTTCGGCAACGGCCTTGGCTACATCCTCACCATCCTCTGGCCGACGGTGCACATGGTCGCTATCATGGGGATCTTCGTCCTCGGCGGTCGTCCGGTGCCCTATGGGCAGAGCGCCATGCTCTACGCGGCGACCGGCGTCCTGCCCTACATCGCCTGGAACTACATAAGCCGGTTCATGAGCCTGAGCATGACGATGAACAAGGGCTTCCTTGGCTATCCCGTCATCAAGCCGCTCGACATGATGCACGCCCGCCTGATCCTCGAGTGCAACACCATCTTCATCATCACCGTTGGCACGATCGCCGTCCTGACGCTCTGCCAGGCGCCGGTGATGCCCCTCGACCCCGGCCAGGCGGCGCTCGGCCTTCTGTCCGCTGTCGCGCTTGGAGTGGGCTTCGGCTATCTCGTCTCGGTGTTCTGCCTCATCCACCACTTCTTCAACATCGTCTACGTGCTAATCCTCATCGTGTTCTGGATCACGGCAGGCCTCGCCATCAATCCCGAGGCGATGCCGGACCAGATCGGCTATTATCTCTCCTGGAATCCCCTGTTGCACAGCATCGAGTGGATTCGGTCAGCCTATTTCAACGACTTCCCCGCGCACCTGCTCGACAAGGGATACGTCCTGAAGGTCGCCGGCATCACGTTCGTGCTCGGCCTGATCTTGGAGCGCCTGCTGCGCCCGATCACCATCCGCGGCTGAGCGTCGAGTGCATGATCGAGTTCCAGAACGTCTACAAGCGCTTTCGTCTCGGCGGCCAGAACAAGATCGTGCTCGACCACGTTTCGACCGTGTTCGAACGCGGTCACTCCTACGGCGTGCTCGGCGTCAACGGCGCCGGCAAGTCGACGATGCTGAAGCTGATCGCCGGGACGATGATGCCGACGTCGGGCAAGATCAGGCGCGACGTCAAAATCTCCTGGCCGCTCGGCCTGTCCTTGATGAACCCGCTGATGACGGGACGTAACAACATCCCCTTCGCCGCCCGCGCCTACGGCCAGGACGTGCGCGAGGTGCTCGACTTCGTCGAGGACTTCTCCGAACTCGGTGACTACCTCGACGTGCCGATCGGCACCTACTCCTCCGGCATGAGCGCGAAGCTCGGCTTCGCCGTATCAATGGCGATCCAGTTCGACGTCTACCTCATCGACGAGGCGACCGCCGTCGGCGACGCCCGCTTCATCAAACGCTGCGAGGCGGCCTTCAGTGCGCGGCGTGCTTTCGCCGACGTGCTGATGGTGTCGCATCAGGTCGGCACCATCAAGAGCTTCTGCGACCGCGGCGCCGTGCTCGTCGACGGGCGCCTGATGATGTTCAACGACATCGACCACGCCATCGACGTCTACAATCGCCTCAACCGATAGATTGCAGTCCTGGGGTGTGACGGCGCATCGTCGATGCGCAAGCGGCCAGCTTTCTGGCCCGTGGTGCTCAATGCAGGATGGTGCGAGTTGATAGCGTTCACCGCCGAGACCGGCTCGCCTTGATGACGACCCTCACGCCTCCACCTGCCGTGCCTCCGTCGCCGGGAGGCGCGTCGGCAGCGTGTCACTTCGCAGCCGCCGGCGCAGCCAGCGCGACAGCGCGTCGATCGCCACCGAGAGCAGGCCGGTCACCACCAGCAGCACCAGCGCGCGGTCGAGCGCCCCCTCGTTGATCGCGGCATCGACGCCGTAGCCGAGCGTGCGGATACCGAGGATGCCAAGGATCGCGCTCTCGCGCACGATGATCTCATAGCGGTACAGCACCAGCGCCAGGAACTGCCCGTAGAGGCGCGGCAGCGTCTCGTAACTGTAGAGGTCGAGGCGGCGCCGCGGCGCGTCGCGACGGTAGTGCAAACCGTCGGCGTGGCGGCCAAGCAGAAAGGCGATGATGCCGCCGTTGTGCAGGCCTAGCGCCAGGATCGCTGGCAGTGTCGAGGGGCCGAGCAGCTGCAGCAGCACGTAGGCCATCACGTAGTCCGGCGTGCCGCGCAGCCCGATCAGCCCAGTGCGGCCGGCGACGCGGCTGAGGCGGCCGTTGAAGCGCTGGCTCACCAACGGGAACAACACCAGCGCCGCGGCGGCGGCGAGCGTCGCCGCGAGTTGCGCCAGCACCAGCGTCTGCATCGTACCGCTCGCCGCCTCGTGCGACAGGATGCGCCACAGCCAGCGCGCCGCGTCGATCCAGGTCGAGAGAACGGCGGCCGGGTCGTGGCGCAGCGGCGCCGGCAGCAGGGCGTGGCCGAAGCGCAGGAGCCGCACACCGATGGGGTCACCGGGGAAGCTCTCGGTGAGGGTCGCTAGCGCCACCGCGCTGCCGACGACGAGGAAGGGCAGGGCCGCCGTCCGCGCCCACAGCCCGCGCGTCGCGATGAGCAGGTAGAAGACCAGGATCAGCGCGGCCGACTCGCGGTAGAAGCCGTCCTTGAAGTAGCCGTCGAGGGCGAAGCCGAGCGTCGGGATGCCCACAAACCCGAGCACCAGCGTCGAGCGCAGTCCGCACTCCAGCCGGTACAGCGTGTAGGAGCGGAAGGCGTCGGCGAGCACCGGCGCGCGGGTGTACAAGAAGCGGGCGAGCGTGGAGGTCGCCGGCGGTAGCGCCCGCTCGGCGGCGAGGTCCGCCTCCTCGGTGATCTCGGCGTACACCTTGGCGAAGATGCCGGCGTAGGGGATCGCCACGGCAAGCACGCCGGTGGTGGCGGAGAGCCCCGTCACCTGCATCAGGATCAAGGCCCAGAACAGCTCGTGGATCGAGCGTGCCCCCGCCACGACGAGGCGCACGGTGCGCGAGCGGGCGAAGACCAGCGACAGGGTGAGCCCGGCGACTGAGCCCAAGCCCACGCCGGCGACGGCGAAGGCGATCGTCAGCACCACCGCCTTCGCGCCGACGGCGGCGAAGTCCGGGCGGAAGAAGCCGGCTGCGAAGCGGGCGAGGTCGGCCCAGGGGTCGAGTGCGGTGACATGCAGGTCGGCGGCGTGCAGGCAGACTGCCGCCAGCACGAGGAAGGCGACGGTGATGGAGGTGTAGGACGGGGCGCGGTGCGGCAACGGCGCGAGCAGGCGCGTCACCACCTTCGATCGGGCGTTCGTGGAACCATCGGGATTATCGAGGCTGGGAACATGGCCGATCCGATGCATGGCGCCATGCCAATCCTGCGAGCCGACCGGCGCCGCGGTTTCCATATCCTGCTCACGCGTCGCAGGCGGCCGCCAGCTCCGCCTCCTCAAGCCCAGTGCTCGGTGCGTCGAGCACGATCCGTCCTGCGCGCAGCACCAGCAGCCGCGTCGCGTGCTCCAGCGCGAGACCGATGTCGTGCAGGGCGAGGATGCTGGTCGGATGCGCCGCCCGCATCGCCGCCAGCACCGCCGCGCCCTGACGCCGGTCGAGCGCCGACACTGGCTCGTCGCCGAGCACGACCTCTCGGCCGTTGTAGAGGGCGCGCGCCACCGAGCATCGCTGCGCCTGCCCGCCCGAGAGGG
>CALMRL010000079.1 GCA_937873345.1 uncultured Beijerinckiaceae bacterium
CCGCCCGCCGGCGAAGCGCCAGCCGGCCACGGCGATCGCCAGCAGCACCGCCAGCACGGCGAGCGCCCGCCACAGCGACAGCCGGCGCTGCATGCGGCGCCGGTCGACGAGCTGGTCGGAGGTAAAGGCCATGGTCCTATCCGCCGGGGAAGCGGCGAGACCGTAGGGCCGCCGCAGGCCGGAGGCAAGCGAGGAGAACGGCAGAAGGGGGCACGCGTCTCAGCGCACCGCCGGGACGTCCATGGTGTCGGAGCGGCAGCGCTCGCGCATCACGCCGGGACAGAGCAGGAAGCCGGCCAGGTCCTTCGCGAAGCAGACGCGCACCTCCTCCAGGATGCCGCCGCGACAGGTCGCGGCGATCTCGCCGGGGCGCAACTTCGGGTTGGCGTCGAGGAAGGCGTGCTCGACCTCGGCCGGCGACAGGCTCTGTCCGGCATGCGGGTCGCGCAGGCGCTCGGGGATCGTCACGGCGTCACGGGCGGCCTTGGCAGCGCGGAAATACTCGAAGGGAGAAAGGCCCGAGCAGGTGCCGTGGCGGCGCCACTCGTAGCGGGCGAGCCCGACGTCGGGGTAGACGCCCTCGGTCAGGGCCAGCGCCTCGCGCGGCGGGTTGCTCTGGCCGCGGCAGTCGGAGGGGAAGCCGCGGTCGTACTGCGGCCATAGGCCGTGCACGGTGAAGCCGAGCGCGGCGCCGCGACGGCACTGGTCGCGACCCTTCTCGTCGCCGCCCGTCGCGCAGAAGCCCGGCGACCAGGACAGGGAGAGGACGTAGTAGTCGAACGCGCCGGGACGGCTGGCGCCGCGCGGGCCGTCCTCGCGGCGGTCGACCTCATGGCGTCGGTCGCCGCGATCGTCCGCCGGGCGCCTGTCGGCGCAGTTGTCGAGGATGCAGCCGCTCTGCGCCCGCGCGGGCACGGCGGCGGGGATCGTGCCGGCGAGCGAGAGGATGCCGGCCAGGAAGGCGGCGGGCGGCCGTCTCAGGGCTCGGCCTCCTTGCAGCCGGGGGCGAAGCTGTTGTCGCGATCGAGCCCGACGACGCACCACACCACATTGTCGGTGAAGCCGATGCCGCCGCCGGCCTCGGTGATGTGGTAGGAGACCTGGCGCACCTTGTTGTCGCTCATGATCGCGCGGGCCTGGCAGTAGCGGCGCGGGATGTAGTCGAGCCCGTTCGAGCGGAAACCGATCTCCCGCACGTCCTCGAAGCC
>CALMRL010000080.1 GCA_937873345.1 uncultured Beijerinckiaceae bacterium
GGGTCTCTACGCCCGCTCGATCCTCATCGTCATCCTGCCGATGGTGGTGCTGCAATCGGTCATCACCTTCATCTTCCTGGAGCGGCACTGGGCGCTGGTGACGAACCGGCTCTCCACCGTGCTGACGCAGGACCTCTCCGCGATCATCGACCTCTACCAGTCCACGCCCCCGGACAAGCTCGATACGCTGACCCGCATCGCGCAGGACAGGATGAAGATCGACCTGGAGTTCCTGCCCGAGGGGCCGCTGCCGCCGGCGCTGCCCAAGCCCTTCTTCTCGATCGTCGACGGCGCGCTGGGCAACGAGATCCGCAAGCAGATCGGCCGGCCGTTCTGGCTCGACACGGTGGGCCGCTCGAACCTCATCGAGATCCGCATCCGGCTGCCGCACGCGATCCTGCGCGCCGTCACCTATCGCTCGGCCGCCTACGCGCAGAACTCCTACATCTTCATCGTCTGGATGCTCGGCACCTCGTTCGTGCTGATCGTCGTCGCCATCGCCTTCCTGCGCACGCAGATCCGGCCGATCCTGCGGCTGTCGCGCGCGGCGGAAGCTTTTGGAAAAGGCCGCGAGATCGAGTTCAGGCCCCGCGGCGCCCGCGAGGTGCGCCAAGCCGGCTACGCCTTCATCGCGATGAAGCGGCGCATCGAGCGCGTGATCGAGCAGCGCACGGCGATGCTCAACGGCGTCAGCCACGACCTGCGCACCGTGATCACCCGCTTCAAGCTGTCGCTCGCCCTGATGGAGGGCAGCGAGGATTCCGACGAGATGAAGCGCGACGTCGAGGAGATGCAGCGCATGCTGGAAGGCTACCTCGCCTTCGCCCGCGGCGATGCCGGCGAGCCGGCGGTCGCCGTGGACATGCGCGAGTTCCTGGACGACATCCGTGCCGACGACGAGCGCCACGGCGAGGTGCTGGAGGTCGAGTTCGCCGGCGATCCCGTGGTGAGGGTGCGTCCCGACGCCTTCCGCCGCTGCATCGGCAACCTCGTCGGCAACGCCCACCGCCATGCTGCCACGGTGCGCCTCGACGTGACGCGTGACGTGCGCTTCCTGACGATCCACGTCGACGACGACGGCCCCGGCATCCCGGCGGAGAACCGCCAGGACGTGTTCCGCCCCTTCGTCCGCCTCGACGCGGCGCGCAACCAGGATGCCGGCGGCACCGGCCTGGGGCTGTCGATCGCCCGCGACATCGCCCGCTCGCACGGCGGCGACATCACGCTCGGGGAGAGCGCGATGGGCGGCTTGCGCGCGTCGCTGCGGGTGCCGGTGTAAGCGGCAGGTCGCGACGGCGGGTGTAGGAAATCACCGCGTTGGTGCCGGCATCCCACCGGCCTCTTCCTGGTTAGGCATGCGTTCCCTCCAGGAGACCGGCCGCGCCGGGAAGACCATCATGTCGAACCGCCGTACCGCCGCTCCTTCCAGCCGGCTCCGCAGGAGAGGCCCCGCCAACGTGACGGCGGAGGCGCCGCGCTGATGGCCGGCAGGG
>CALMRL010000081.1 GCA_937873345.1 uncultured Beijerinckiaceae bacterium
GCACGCCACCCGGCGTCGCGGCGCCCCCATCGCCGCCGGAGGCCACCTTCGCGCCGGGCGCGGGCAGACCGAGCACCGGCTTCGGCTCGACGTTGGCGTGGGCGAAGGCCATGATGTCGTGCCAAGTCTGCGCCGGCAGCGAGCCGCCGGTCATCTCCTTCATCGAGGCGTAGTCGTCGTTGCCGTACCACACCGCGCCGACGTAGTTGCCGGTGAAGCCGACGAACCAGGCGTCATGATAGTTGTTGGTGGTGCCGGTCTTGCCGGCGACGGGGAAGCCGGGCAGGTCGGCGCGTCGCCCCGTGCCCGACAGCACCACTTGGCGCAGCATGGTGTTCATCATCGAGATCGCCTCGGGGTCGATGACCTGCTCCACCTTGGGACCGTCGCGGTCGGGATCGTACAGGACGTCGCCGCGCCGCGACAGCACCGACACGGTGGAGTGCGGGGCGGCGTGCCGGCCGCCGTTGGCGAAGGTGGCGTAGGCGCCGGCCTGCTCGATCACCTTGACGGCGTCGGCGCCGAGCGGCAGCGACACGGTGTCGGGCAGCGGCGTGGTGATGCCCATCCGCCGCGCCGTCGCGATGATCTTGGCGCGGCCGTTCTTCGCCTTGTTCCACTGCGTGGTGCCGTCGCCGATCTCGATCGACAGGCGCACGGCGACCGTGTTCAGCGACATCGCCAGCGCGTTGACGAGCGGCAGCTTGCCGGCGGTCTCGTCGTTGTAGTTGTGCGGGCACCAGTTGCCGAGGCACAGCGAGGCGCCCGAGATCAGGGTCTGCGGCTTGAAGCGCCCGCTCATCAGCGCGGTGAGGTAGACGTAGGGCTTGAACGAGGAGCCGGGCTGGCGCAGCGCATCGGTGGCGCGGTTGAACTGGCTGGCGCCATAATCCCGCCCGCCGACGATCGCGCGCACCACGCCCGACGGGTCGAGTACCACCGCCGCCGCCTGCTTGGCGTTGTAGGCCGGGCCGAACTGCCGCAGCTCGTTCTCGATCGTCTCCTCGACGTGGGCCTGAAGCGCCGGGTCGAGGCCGAGGCGCACCGAGAGCACGCGCTCGTCGCCGAAGCGGCCGGCATCGGCCAGCGCCTTCACCTCGCCGTAGGCGTAGTCGAGGAACCAGTCCGGGCTCGACGCGTGCGGCCTGTCGACCGGCGTCGCCGGGTTGCGCTGCGCCGCGTAGATCTGGCCGGCGCTGAGATAGCCGGCGTCGACCATGTTGTTCAGCACGTCGTTGGCGCGGGCGCGGGCGGCGGGCAGGTTGATGTGCGGCGCGTATTTCGTCGGCGCCTTGAACAGGCCGGCGATCATCGCCGCCTCGGGCAGGGTGAGGTCGCGCACCGACTTGCCGAAGTAGAATTCGGATGCCGCCTGCACCCCGAAGGTGCCGCCGCCGAGATAGGCTCGGTCGAGGTAGAGCGACAGGATCTCGCGCTTCGTCAGGTGGCCTTCGAGCCAGAGTGCCAGGAACGCCTCGTTGATCTTGCGCCCGACCGTGCGCTCGTTCGACAGGAACAGGTTCTTGGCGAGCTGCTGCGTCAGCGACGAGCCGCCCTGCACCACGCCGTTGGCGCGCGAGTTCACCGTCAGCGCCCGCATCGTGCCGATGATGTCGATGCCGAAATGGTCGAAGAAGCGCCGGTCCTCGGTCGCGAGCACGGCGTGGATCAGGTTCGGCGGCAGCTCGTCGAAGGGCACGGCGTCGTCGTGGCGAATGCCGCGGCGCCCGACCTCCTGCCCGTAGCGGTCGAGGAAGGTGACGGCGAGGTCCTGCTTCTTCAGCCAGTCCTCGGAGGTCAGCTCGAAGGCGGGAATGGCAAGGGCGTAGAGGAACAGGCCGACCCCGATCGCCACGGTGAAGGCCTCGCAGCCGGCCTCCACGGCGAGCCGCTTGGCGCCGGTGATGTGGAAGCGCTCCATGAACAGGGCGAAGCGCTCGTAGGCGGCCGAGGCGCTATGGCCCGAGCCCCAGACCGACGAGTCGACCCAGGCGTCGAAGTCGAGCGAACGGCGCTTGATGCGCGCGACGAAGGCGGACTGCCGCAGCCGCTCGACCTCGGCGCGCCGCTTCTCGATCCACGGCCGGCGACGCTCGATCCACGCCGCGGTGGCGTCGATCCAGGGACCGATCAACCATCGCGTGAAACTGAAACGTCGCTTCGTCACGTCGCAGCAATCCTGAGGCGCCGGCGGAAGCCGGCGGGGAGGTCGATCCGGTGGCCGGGTCGGGGGCATCGCGCCGGCTTGACGCAAGGGACGGCGAGGCGCAAGCCAGCGGACGACGTCGACCGCCCTCCGTCCGCAACACCCGCAAGCCACATGCCGTCGCAGCCGCCCCGCAACGATACAGCAGTTGCCAGCGCAACGCAGCCCCGCCAAGGCCGACCCGAGCCTTTTTGGCGCTCGCGTACGCTCGAGGAGATGACCCCGGCCGAATGGGAAAGCCTGTGCGACCGCTGCGGCCGCTGCTGCCTCGTCAAGCTGGAGGACGAGGACACCGGCGAAATCCACCGCACCGACATCGCCTGCCGCCTCTTCGACGAGGGCGCCTGCGGCTGCCGCTCCTACGCGCAGCGCCATCGCAAGGTGTCGGACTGCGTGGCGCTGACGCCCGAGGCCGTGCGCCGCATCCCCTGGCTGCCCGAGACCTGCGCCTACGCCCTGGTGCGCGACGGCCGCGACCTGCCGGACTGGCATCCGCTGCGCTCGGGTTCGCCCGACAGCGTGCACGAGGCCGGCATCTCGGTGCGCGGACGCGTCGGCGGCAGCGAGCGCACGGTCCGGCTTCGCGACTACGTCGATCACATTGTCGACTGGGCCGGCTGAGAGGCGGGCAGGAGTATTCACGGCCTATTCATGGCCGAGCGCGGAGAGTCGAGGCCATGCGCACGACCGTGGCAATCCTTCTCTTCGGCTGCCTCGCCGCCGTGCCCGTCGCGGCGGAAGGCCAGACCTCGATCCTGCCGCCGACCGC
>CALMRL010000082.1 GCA_937873345.1 uncultured Beijerinckiaceae bacterium
GGCGCCCGTGCCGATTACCCAGCCCCAGGGCTCGAACAGCTTGCAGTAGCTCGCCTTGTCGAGCGGCACCGCCTCGCCGGCCTTCGGGATCTTGTAGCGGGTGAAGCCTTCGCCGCTTCGCGTCGCGGTGCCGATCAGCGCGGTCACCATCGCCGCGACGACGGGTTGCGCCTTGGCATCGGGCCCGCTGACGAAGTTGCGTCCCTCCAGGGCGCGGTTGCCGCCATGGGCGATGCTGTCGCCGCGGGTGTCCCAGATGAAGAAGTAGTTGTTGTCGTCGAAGTGCATGGCGCGCACGATCGCGCGCGCCGCCTCCTTGGCGTCGTCCATGGTCATCGCGCCGGCCGCCGCTCTCGCGTGATACTCCGCGACGACGGCGTAGGCGACCTCGTCGAGGTGTCGCACCTCCTGCGAGCGCGCCGCGATCAGCGCCTGGTAGTTGTTCCACAGCGAGTGCACCAGCACCAGCGCGGGCGTGGCCGCACCGATCACCAGGACGAGGAGGATGCGTCGTGCCACGCTGAAGCCGCCCATCGTCCTGAAGACCTCGCCTTGATGCCTGCCGCCGCCGTCGATCGTCGGCGCCTGCGGAAACGTGGCTGATATTCCCTAAAGGACTCATCGCTTCGTCAGGGAAAGTCGGCGGCAACGAAGACGCCGCCGACCGCCTTGGGGCGATCGACGGCGTGGAGGTCGGCGGTGGCGTGATCGCCCGGCCCCGTCAGGGGGCCGAGCCACGCGACCCCGGCGCGGCGACCGGGATCAGGCGACTTGTATCAAGCAGCCTGGATCAGGCGGCCTGCTCGGTGATGGCCGGGGCAACCACCGGGACGACCACCGGGGCGGCGCGGTCGAGCAGGGTCGCCAGCAGCCACTTGGTCAGGCCCGGCGCGGTGTATTTGGCGACCATCCCGGAGGCGAGGAAGAGATCGGCCATCGGGGTGATCTGCGAGCCGAGCACGACCCAGGCGAGGGTGATGGTGCGCGTCCCGGCGATCAGGCCGGCGGTGAGGGCGGCCGGCTTGCCGTAGCGCCAGAACAGGGCGGTGCCGGCGATCTCGAAGGCGAAGAGCAGGGCGTAGGCCAGGGCGATGCAGCCCAGGCTGGTGACGGGATCGGCGATGATGTGCGCCTGCATGCCCTTCATCGAGCCCAGCCCGGCGAGGAACATGGCGGAGACGGCGACGCCGATGATGCTCTCCGGGTTGGCCTTGATGAAGGACGAGGCGACGCGGCGGACCAGGGTGGCGAGCAGGAAGGCGCCGCCGACGATCACCACCAGCTCGAAGGACATCGCATAAGGGTCGATGGTGATCGCGGTGCCGCCGAGCATGCTGGCCAGCGCCGGCAGGTAGAAGGGCGTGGCGGCGGTGCCGAACACGGTGGCGAGCATCGCGATCGTCGGGTTCAGCCGCATGATCGAGGCGAAGGCGACGCAGGCCGGGCTCGCCGGCACCAGCGCCCAGAACAGCAGGCCCTGCGCCAGGTCGGGGCGGGGATGGAACAGCGCGATGCCGGCGGCGATGACGAGCGGCACGCCGAAGGTCGCCCACAGCACCATCAGCGCGTTGCGCGTCATGTGCGCGACCTCGCCGGTGATCGCCTTGCCGTCGAACTTCAGGAACGAGACGAAGGTGAAGATGAAGATCGCGATCGCGAGGTAGGGCCGCGCCAGGTCGCAGAGCGCCGGGACCGTCAGCCCCAGCACGACGCCGGAGATCACCACCACCGCGCCGTTGCGGCCGGCAAGTTGCAGCAGAGCCTTCATTGAACGATCCCCCCGACCACGAGCTGACTAACCAGCCACGCGTCCGTCTGCGCGCCCCCCGGCGCATTTCAGGGCAAGCTGCACGGCCCTTGTGCTTCAACGCATGTCACGTGTGCTTCAACACGCGTCATGTGTTCTTCACACAGGGTCGCCGTTCGCCCTTAAGAGAAGTTAACCCAGCTCTTCCGTTCGGGCAAGCGAGATGAAGGGTACTGTTAACCAGTGAGGCCGCCGCGCCGGGACATGCTTAACGAAGCATTAAGACGGCGGGAGCGTCGTTAACCACGCCGGCCGAAGACCGGGCGCGCGGGATCGGGGCGCGCGTCGCCGGCTGGCGGCTACTGCCCCCTGCGGCCGCGCACGGGCGGCGCGTCGGAGAACACCTGGGCGCAGGCCGGCGTCAGCAGCGACTTCTTCGACTTGAGGCAGGCGACGATGGCGTTCTCGTCGGGGATAGCGGTCATGCACAGGCGGAACACGTCGGGCGTGCAGGCGCTCTGCTCCTCGTCCGAGCCGGCGTGGGCCGCCGCCGGCGCCGGCTGCATCACCAGCGCGACGGCGAGGGCCTGCGCACCCGCCAGGATGGAGACCATGCCGCGGATTTTGGCCACCCCCCCGGCCGGGACCGAGGACGCGTCCGCGCCGAACCTGCTCAAGCCCTTCTCCATCATCCCTCGCGTGCCTTTCCGGCCAAAGCCCCGCCGGCTCCTAGCAGGACGCGGGCGCCCTGTCGCGCCGGCTTGCCGGCCTTCCCCGCCCTGCCCTATACCCCGCAAACGACGCTTACGCCGGTGGGTTTCGGCGAGTGGGCGGAGCTGTAGGATCATCCGCGATGACGATCACCGTGACGTATCCCGACGGCGCGTCCCGCACCTTTGCCGCCGGGACCACGGGCGCCGCGATCGCCCGTGGCATCTCCCCCTCGCTCCTCAAGCGCACCGTGGCGATGGTGCGCGACGGCCGCCTCGCCGACCTCGCCGACCCGCTCGACGCCGACGCCCAACTGGAGTTCATCGGCCGCGACGACCCGCGCGCGCTCCCCCTGATCCGCCACGACGCGGCGCACGTGCTGGCGGAGGCGGTGCAGGGCCTCTACCCCGGCACGCAGGTGACGATCGGCCCGGTGATCGACAACGGCTTCTTCTACGATTTTTCCCGCGCGGAGCCGTTCACCCCCGACGAGTTCGCGGCGATCGACAGGCGGATGCGCGAGATCATCGCCCGCGACGCGCCCTTCGCCAAGGAGGAGTGGACGCGCGAGGAGGCGAAGGCCTTCTTCGCCGAGCGCGGCGAGACGTTCAAGGTCGAGCTGGTCGACGCCATCCCCGAGGGCGAGAGCCTGAAAATCTACCGCCAGGGCGACTGGCTCGACCTGTGCCGCGGCCCGCACATGACGAGCACGGGCAAGGTCGGCCAAGCCTTCAAGCTGATGAAGGTCGCCGGCGCGTACTGGCGCGGCGATGCCGCGAACCCGATGCTGCAGCGCATCTACGCCACCGCCTTCGCCACCCAGCCCGAGTTGGATGCCTACCTCCACCGGCTGGAGGAGGCCGAGCGCCGCGACCACCGCCGGCTCGGGCGCGAGATGGACCTCTTTCACTTCCAGGAGGAGGGGCCGGGCACCGTGTTCTGGCACCCCAAGGGCTGGACGCTGTTCCAGACCCTGATCGGCTACATGCGCCGGCGCCAAGAGGCGGCGGGGTATGTGGAGGTGAACACCCCCCAGGTGCTCGACCGGGCGCTGTGGGAGACGTCGGGGCACTGGGCGACCTACCGCGAGAACATGTTCGTCACCACCACCGAGGACGACCGCGTCTTCGCCTTGAAGCCGATGAACTGCCCCGGCCACGTGCAGATCTTCAAGAACGGCCTGAAGTCCTACCGCGACCTGCCGGTGAAGATCGCCGAGTTCGGCATCGTGCACCGCTACGAGCCCTCGGGTGCGATCCACGGCATCATGCGGGTGCGCGCCTTCACCCAGGACGACGCGCACATCTTCTGCACCGAGGAGCAGATTCAGGACGAGGCGCTCAAGATCAACGCGATGATCCTCTCGATCTACCGCGACTTCGGCTTCAGCGACGTGGTGGTGAAGCTCTCGACGCGGCCCGAGAAGCGCGTCGGCAGCGACGAGGCCTGGGACAAGGCCGAGGCCGCGCTTGGCCAAGTGCTGGAGGCGATCGCCGCGCAGGGGCTCGCCACCGACGTCAACCCCGGCGAGGGCGCCTTCTACGGCCCCAAGCTCGAATACACGCTGCGCGATGCGATCGGCCGCGAATGGCAGTGCGGCACCACGCAGGTCGACTTCAACCTGCCCGGCCGCTTCGGCGCCTTCTACATCGACGAGCATTCGAACAAGGTGACGCCGGTGATGATCCACCGCGCGATGTTCGGCAGCCTGGAGCGCTTCACCGGCATCCTCATCGAGAACTTCGCCGGCCACCTCCCCCTCTGGCTGTCGCCGCTGCAGGTGGTGGTGGCGACGATCACCTCCGAGGGCGACGCCTACGCGCTGGACGTCATCGCGGAGGCGCGCCGGCTCGGCCTGCGGGTGGAGGGCGACCTGCGCAACGAGAAGATCAACTACAAGGTGCGCGAGCACTCGCTCGCCAAGGTGCCGGTGCTGCTGGTGGTCGGGCGCCGCGAGGCGGCGGAGCGGCTGGTGTCGGTGCGGCGGCTGGGGAGCCAGGCGAACACGTCCATGGGGCTCGCCGAGGCGCTGGGGATGCTGGCGGCGGAGGCGACGGCGCCGGACCGGGTGCGGGCGGATGCCGCGGTGACGCAAGCGGCGGCGTAGTGCGGCGTGATCACGCCGCGCGTCGTGACGTGGGACCCGCGCAACGAGGACGAGCACGGCGGCGAGCACGGGCTTCCGGTCGCTCTAGGTGCGCCGGTGTTCCTCGATGACGGCCGCATCGATGGACCGGCGAAGCCGGACGGCTTCGGTGTCCCTCAAGACCGTCGGGCGCGTCGGCGGAATCGCCTATGCGATCGTCTTTTCCATGCGCGGCGAAACGGCCTCTATCGTCTCGGTGCGCCGAACGAGCAGAGGAGAGCGGCGGTGGCTTTGATCAGCAAGACGCTCGAAGACCTGCGCGCCGATCCCTACCGATTGACCGAGGCGGAGCGCACCCGCATCCTCGCCATGACCGAGGAAGAGATCGAAGCCGCCGCCCTGGCCGACACCGACAATCCGCCGTGGACGGACGAGGAGTTGGAGCAGGCCACGCTCGAGCGCGACGCGCGCAGGGCCGCAGCGAAGCGGACGGCGTGAGGGCGCACGCCCGAATGCCGGTATCCCGGTGTTCTGGTGCGAGAAGGCGACGAAGCAGTCTCCGTCATGACGACAGCTTTCCCCGTCATTGCGAGCGCAGCGAAGCAACCCAAGAGTTGCAGGGATCGCTCCCGCAAGGTTACCTCCCGCGGCCCCTGGGTTGCTTCGCTGCCGCTCGCAATGACGGAGATGGCCGCCATCCGCTCCCCCGCCGTCACCATCATGGCGAGCCGGCGCAACGGCACCCTCTCCACCGACCTCCGACCTCGCCCGCCGCGCCCACGAGCACCGCGAGCACGCCCTCCCCGGCTTCACCGCCCGCTATCGCTGCACCCTGCTCGTCTGGTACGAGCGCACGGAGCTGATGCCCGACGCCCTCGCCCGCGAGAAGCAGATCAAGGGCGGCTCGCGCGCCAAGAAACTCGCC
>CALMRL010000083.1 GCA_937873345.1 uncultured Beijerinckiaceae bacterium
CGCAGGCCATCACACCACACGACGCCTCAAACCACCAAGTTCTTGGAGGTGTCCACCTGCCGGTAAGGCGAATGATTACCCGCGATGAAAGGACAGCTCGGCTGCTTCGACGTAGCTGGATCATCATCATCGGGTGAACGCCAGTGTTCGCCATCACCATCACTCGGAAGCGGCTATTCCGTTCGCGACCAAACTCGCATCGACACAGTTCTATCGAGACCGTCTGCTGGTTGCCTGCTCAAAAGGACTCGTCACAAAGCCTCCAGCTGGCCGCCATCGACGACGAGCGTCGCGCCGATCACGTATGAGGCCGCCGACGACAACAGCAGCGTCGCCATGCGCCCGACCAACACCCAATTAAGTCAGCTCATATTTGATACGCGGCAACATCTTTGGGAAATGCCGGCGCTCGACGAGACCGCCCGCTCACGACTGTGATCCGGCACGGTGCGTTGAATGATGATACTACCACATATCGAGTGTTCGCGACACTGACCGGCGCCGAAGCCCGACGTCGATCCAAACGTCCGGCAGTTCCTGCGCGACAACTGGCTCTCTCATCGCGTGTTCAGGTCCTACGAGGGCATCGTGAACCGCTGCTGCGAGACGTGGAACAGACTTCGCCGACCAGCCATGGAAAATCATATCCATCGGCCCCCGCGACTGGGCGCATCGCTCATGATCGCCCTACGTTGGTATAAGATGGTCAGAAGAAAACATGGTGCAGATTAAATGAAATGCGTGTGCGCCGTCACGGCGACAGTCGGAGTGTTCGACACGAAGAGTTCGGCTTGGCCGCCGCTCACCGCTGTCAGGATCGCGGTTCCCCTGTTCTGCGCGACGAAGCTCGTCGCGCCGCGGTCGGCGGCGGGCAGGAAGATGTCCGTACTTCTGCCGCCGCTGAAACCATCGATCTCGTCGAAGCGTCCCGCCGTCAGGTCGCCCGCCGTCTCGAAGACGTTTGTGACGCCACCCCCGGCCTGCACGTACTGATTGCCCGATCCCGTAAAGATCGTCTGCGACCCGGTTCCCCCATAGATGTAGGAATGTCCACTGCCGCCGTAGATGGTGTCCGTGCCGGCATCGCTGGCAAAATAGTCGGTGCCGGACCCTTCGTGAAGCGCGTTGCTCCCGGCACCGGCGTAGAAGAGGTCGAGGCCTGTGCCGCCGTACAGCGTGTTCTGGCCCGAGAGACCCTGGCTGTCGGCCTGCAGCAGGCCATACAGCGTGTTCTTGCCCGATCCGGCATAACTGACGTTTCTGCCCCCACCGCCTTTTAGGGTCTCGGTGCCGCTGCCGCCGTAGAGGGTGGTGGTGCCGTCGCCTCCGGTCACCGTGTCGTTCCCGGTCTTGCCGTAGAAGGTGTCCTGACTCGCCGGGCCCGTGCCTGCCACCATGCTGTCCATCCCGGTGCCGCCGTACATCACGTTCGTCCCGCCGCCGCTGCGGAAGCTTTCTGCGCCGGACCCCGACCAGATCGTGGCGGCGCCGCTGCCGCCGATGATCGTGTCGGCCGCTCCCTGTCCGTAAACGCCGAGCGTCCCGCTGCCCCCGGTGATCTGATCGGAACCGGACTTCAGCCCGTAGACGGTGGTGGCAGCGCTTCCGGTCTGGACGTCGGCGACATTGGCGAGGTCGATCGCGACGGTGCCGCCCTGCGAGACGAAGCCTCCCGCCAGATCGACCAAGAGCGGCCCGGCGCCGCCGAGCGCGCTCGTGTCGACGAACCCGCTCGCCGTGGGAACGCCCGTCGCCGCGCCTGCCGCGCCGAAGGCATTCTGATACGCCGCTCCCGCATCGGGATAGTCGCCGGTATGCAGCGCGCCGCTGTAGGCCGCGTCCGATTCCCAGTAGTTGGCGTAGAGCATGTTGTGGGCGGTGAACCACTGCTGCGCCGCCTGGATGTACGGCCCGGATGCGTCGGTATCGACGCCCCATTCCGAGATCGCCGTCGGCTTGCCATGGGCGGCGGCAAAGTCCTGCTGCCACTGCAGGCCGTAGGGCTCCGACACCTTTGTCGCGAAGGCGGCCGCGGCATTGCTGCCGTCGTACTGGGGATTGTAGTACACATCCGCGCCGACGACATCGACGTAGGCATCGCCGGGATAGGCATTGGCCGGATTGTACGTCCCACCGATATTGGGATCCCAGACGAACTTGAAGCGGCTGGACACCGAGCGGAAGGTGTCGACCAAATCGTGGTCGGACTGGATGAAGGCCGCCTCGTTGCCCTGGGCCGCCCACGGCTGTCCCGCGAGATTGAACTCCCACCCGACGCGGATATAGATCGGTCCCGAGCCCGGCTCGCTGGAGGCGATCGCTTGGGCGGCGGCGAGATAGTGGCTGTCGTAGGCGCCCGTCGCGGTCTGCGCCAGGCTCGTGCCCGTGACCGTCAGGGGGACCGACCAGATGACCTGTTTGCCGGTCGGCTGCCACTGCGCGACGTCGTAGCCGATGGAGCCGTCGAAAGCGCTCCAGCTCGTCTGGTTGATGGAGACGAGGACATCGTCCAGCGGCCGGCCCAACCAATTCTGATAGGCGGCAAGCGTCGCAGGCGTCGTACCGAGATAGGCGCCGATGAGCATCAGGTTCTATTCCAATGACAAGGGAAGAAATGGCAAGGGAAGACTGGTGGTAAAGCCCGTCTGAACTTGAACGGCGCATCGTGATTGCGCCTTCGAGTCCATGCTATCGGCGCCTGCACCGCGCGGCGCGGTCGAAGCGCACGCATCCTTGGCACCAGCGACGACCTCCGGCAAGCGCTTCCACGATCATTTGATCGTCGAGGAGCCTTCTGTCCGACAGATGACAAAAATATCAAATGATTGATTTTATGACAGGCTTCTCTGATCGATCCGGTGAGAAGCGGTAACCGCGCGGACGGTTGGACTGCCCCGGCAGCGACCGCTCGGCCCGTTGCGGCGACGAACGTGTCGGCGCCGGTGACGCCTACTGCCCAGCCGGTGTCCGCAGTGAAGGTTGGGCGATCCCGGCCGCCGAGCGAAGGATCGCATCTCGACAACCAAGCCGAAGCCTGACGAGGGCAGCAAAAGCTCAACACACACTGCTCAGCGAGGGGCGTCGAATGCCGAGCCATGAGCATTCCGACACAGGGCTGCTGTCGCTTTGCGGCATCGCCTCATTCTACCGCATCGCGACGGATCACGACCGTCTGCGCCGCGAGCTGTCGTTGTTCGACAGGATGGCGGCGCCTGAGGACCTGCTGCGCGCGGCCCGGCTCGTGGGGCTGAAGGCACGCGTCGTCGGCAAGGTCAGCGCCGAGCGGCTGATGCGCATTCCGTTGCCGGCGATTGTCCGGAGCGACGACGGCAGCTTCCGCATCTTCGTCGCGCGCGGCGAGGCCGGCCTTTGCCGCGTCTTCGATCCCGCCGCCAAGACCCTGCGGGAACTGGCTCCGGCCGACCTCGTCAACGAGATCGCCCCGATGGCGGTGCTCGTCGCGCGCCGCTTTGCCGGCGAGGGCTACAATCCCCGGACGTTCGGCTTCCGCTGGTTCCTGCCATCGCTGTGGCGCTACCGCAGGCCGATCGGGCACGTGCTCTTGGCCTCGGTGTTCGTGCAGGTCTTCGCCCTGGTGACGCCCCTGTTCTTCCAGGTGGTGATCGACAAGGTGTTGACGCACCGGGCCACGTCGACGCTCTATGTGCTGGTCGCGGGGCTCGCACTCGTCGGCATCTTCGACGCGGCGCTGCAGTATCTGCGGACCTATGCGCTGGCCCACTCGACGAACCGCATCGACGTCGAACTCGGCAGTCGCCTGTTCCGCCACCTGATGCGGCTGCCGATCTCCTATTTCGAGACGCGGCCCGCCGGGCAGACGGTGGCGCGGGTGCGCGAACTCGAGACCATCCGGCAGTTCCTTACCGGCCAGGCCCTGTTCTCCGGGATCGATCTCGCCTTCGCCGCGATCTTCATCGCCGTGATGTTCGCCTACTCCGCCTTCCTGACGGTGATCGTGCTGGCGACGATCCCGGTCTACGTCGCGATCGGCGCGGTCCTGCGCCCGGTGCTGCAGGCGAAGATGAAGGAGAAGTTCAACCGGGGGGCGTTGAGCGAGCAGTTCCTGGTCGAGACGATCGTCGGCATGCAGACGGTGAAGGCCAGCGCCGTCGAGCCAGTCATGCAGGTGCAGTGGGAGGAGCGGCTCGCCGCCTTCGTCGGCACCTCCTTCGATGCCACGATGATCGGCGCCGCCGGCCAGAACGCGATCGGATACGCGAGCCGGGTGACGACGGCGCTGACGCTGCTGTTCGGCGCCTATGCCGTGATGGATGGCGAGCTCACGGTCGGCGCGCTCGTCGCCTTCAACATGATCGCCGGCCAAACCGTGCAGCCGATCCTGCGCCTGTCGCAGCTGTGGCAGAGCTTCCAGCAGGTGCAGATCTCCATCGAACGGCTCGGCGACCTTCTCAACCACCCCGCCGAGGCGACGCCGCCGGCGGCCTTCCTACCGCCGCGGCCGCGCGGAGCGATCACCATCAGCCATCTCGCCTTCCGCTACCGCCCCGGCGGGCCGGAGGTGCTGCGCGACGTGTCGCTCGCAATCCGCCCGGGCGAGGTGGTCGGCATCGTCGGCCCGTCGGGCTCGGGCAAGTCGACGCTGACCAAGCTCGTCCAGCGCCTGTACAATCCAAGCGAGGGCACGATCGCGCTCGACGGCACCGACCTCGGCAACCTCGATCCCGCCTGGCTGCGCTCCAACATCGGCGTCGTCCTGCAGGAGACGCTGCTGTTCAACCGCTCGGTGCACGACAACGTCGCCTTCGCGAACCCGGGGCTGCCCCGCGCGGCGGTGATGGAGCTGGCCCGCCTCACCGGTGCCGACGAGTTCATCGGCCGCCTGCCGCAGGGCTACGACACGGTGATCGAGGAGCGCGGGGCCAATCTCTCCGGCGGACAGCGCCAGCGCATCGCCATCGCCAGGGCGCTGGCGACCAACCCGCCGATCCTCATCCTCGACGAGGCGACGAGCGCGCTCGACTACGAGAGCGAGCGCATCATCCAGGCCAACATGGCGCGGATCGTGGCCGGGCGCACGGTGATCATTATCGCCCACCGCCTCGCAGCGGTGCGCCGGTGCCACCGCATCGTCGGGTTGGCGAATGGCCGCGTCGTCGAGAGCGGCACGCACGACGAACTGCTGGCGCGGTCCGGCGGCCTCTACGCCCACCTCTGGCGGCTGCAGAACGAGGGTCACGTGCCTGAGAAAGCGGCATGATCGCCGTGGCGGTCCTGCTGCGCGGGCGGCGCGCGCCCGCGGATCCCACGCTGGCGAGCCGCGTCCGCGGCCGCGACCGCGAGTTCCTGCCCGCCGCGCTGGAAATCCTGGAGACGCCGCCTTCCCCGGTGCGGATGGCGCTGCTGCTCCTGATCTGCGGCTTCGTCGCCGTGGCGCTGGGATGGTGCTATTTCAGCCGCATTGACATCATCGCCGTGGCCCAGGGCAAGCTGCAGCCCTTCGGCCGGACGAAGGCTGTGCAATCCCTCGATGCCGGCCGGGTGACGGCGGTGATGGTTGAGA
>CALMRL010000084.1 GCA_937873345.1 uncultured Beijerinckiaceae bacterium
GGCAAGCGCACCGGCTGGCGGGTGACGCCGAACGACGCGAGCGCCCTCGCCGACGCCCTCGGCGAGGTGCTGGCGCTCGGCGCCAGCAGCCGCGACGCGCTGGGCCAACGTGCCCGCCGCCAGGTCGAGGAACGCTTCTCCGTGGAGCGGATGGCGCGCGAAACGCTCGACAGCTACGCAGCCCTGCTGGAGCCTGATGCGCAGGAGCGGTGACGGCGGATCGCCGGGAACGCCGCGATCGAGGCACACGCGACACGGCTCGGCTCAATGGAGCGGTGTACGAGTCGGGACGGCCGCGCTTCATTGACTTTATAACTTCTCCATCCGATCTTTCTCATTGATCTGGATCGCGAGCCCGTGATTGCGGGGCTCGACGCCGGCCGTTTCGCCATCAATCAGGAGTGTGACCCCATTCGCCGACCCATGAAAGCCTCCCCGGTTCCGCAGAAGGACGGACCGCGGACGAACCGAGACATACGCGTCAGGGACGTGCAGCTGATCGACGCCGAAGGACAGAACCGCGGCGTCACCGATACGGTATTGGCCCTCGAGATTGCCGAGCAGGCGGGCCTCGACCTCGTCGAGATCGTTCCCAACGCCAATCCCCCGGTGTGCAAGATCCTCGACTACGGCAAGCATCGCTTCGCCGAGCAGAAAAAGTCTGCCGAGGCGCGCAAGCGCCAGAAGATCGTCGAGCTGAAGGAGATCAAGCTCCGGCCAGGCATCGACGAGCACGACTATGACACCAAGATGAAAGCCGTGCGCCGCTTCTTCGAGGAGGGCGACAAGGTCAAGGTGACGCTGCGCTTCCGCGGCCGCGAGATGGCGCACCAGGACATCGGTTACCGGCTGCTGGAGCGGGTCAAGGCCGAGACCGGGACCTTGGCCAAGGTCGAGGCCGAGCCCTCGCTGGAAGGCCGCCAGATGGTGATGGTGCTCGCCCCGCGCTGAGGCGGCGCGGACCGCTCACGCTCTTTCGGCAAATCAGGCAAAAACATTGCGACCGGCGTCGTCGCCGGCGAACGCCGCGGAACGGCGGTGGTTATGCGCTCCGCCAACCCAACCGGAGACCTCCATGACCACCCCGAATGCGCCGACGAAATCCACCGCGCGGCTCGCCGCGCTCGCCCTGTCGGCCCTGCTCGCCGCCTCCGTCGCCGCCGCCGCGCAGACCACGACGCCGCAGGTGCCGAACCCGGCCAACCCCATCCCAGCCAACCCGAAGTCGACCAGTGGCGCGCCGGCCGAGACCCCGAGCGACCCGCGGC
>CALMRL010000085.1 GCA_937873345.1 uncultured Beijerinckiaceae bacterium
CGAACTTGGCCTTGGCGAGCTTGGCGCCGAACAGGTTCGCTCCGGCGAGGTCGGCACCGGAGAAGTCGAGGCCCGATAGGTCGAGGTCGCGCAGCGACCTGCCGTGCAGGTCGGCGTGGCCGGGCCGGGCGGCGAGGGCCGCCTTGACCTGCTCCACCGTGACGTCGGCCGGGATGTCGGGGCTGACGGGCGCCGCCGCGGCGGCGGTGAGCGACGAGGCGAGCGCGATGGCGAGCACGGGACCGGGCGGCAGGGCGGATTTGCGCATGGGATGTCCTCCGAGGAGGCAGCCTTAGCAGCCCGCGTCGTCCCTGTCGGTGATGGAGGTCACGCGCCGAGCCCATCCAGCGCCCGCAGCTCGCCATGGTGGATGGGCCGCCCGCTCACCCCATCGCGTCGAGCTCCGCCAGCACGCCCGCGTCGAGCGCGATCTCCGTCGCGGCGAGATTCTCGCGCAGGTGCGCGACGCTCGACGTACCGGGGATCAGCAGGATGTTCTTCGAGCGGTGCAGCAGCCAGGCCAGCGCCACCTGCATCGGCGTCGCGCCGAGCCGCGCCGCCACAGCCGTCAGGGTGGTGGACTGCAGCGGCGAGAAGCCGCCGAGCGGGAAGAACGGGACGTAGGCGATGCCGGCCTCGGCCAGCTCATCGACCAGCGCCTCGTCCTCGCGGCGGGCGAGGTTGTACAGGTTCTGCACGCAGGCGACCTCGCAGATCGCGCGCGCCTCGCGCACCTGCGTCGCCGTGACGTGGGAGAGGCCGACCGCGCCGATCAGCCCCTCGCCCTGCATCTGCGCCAGCGCCGCCACCTGCGGCTCGATCGAGCCTTCGGCCGGTTTCGATCGATCGATCATGCAGCGGTAGTTCACGACGTCGAGCCGCTCCACCCGCAGGTTGCGCAGGTTGTCGTGCACGGCGCTCCGCAGATCGGCCGGCGAGGCCGCGACGTTCCAGGAGGCGTCGTCGCCGCGCCTCGCACCGACCTTGGTGACGAGGGTGAGGTGGTCGGGATAGGGCGACAGCGCCTCGCGGATCAGCTCGTTGACGACGTGCGGGCCGTAGAAGTCGCTGGTGTCGATGTGGTCGACGCCGGACTCGACCGCGGCGCGCAGCACGGCGAGCGCGGCGTCGCGGTCGCGCGGCGGGCCGTAGACGTGCGGGCCGGCGAGCTGCATCGCGCCATAGCCGAGGC
>CALMRL010000086.1:0-272 GCA_937873345.1 uncultured Beijerinckiaceae bacterium
CGTGAGGACGCGCCGCCCGCCGCCAACGAGGAAGGAACGCACTGATGGCCCCCGCAGCCGGCGCCCGCCGCCCCTTCTTCCGCCGCCGCAAGACCTGCCCCTTCACCGGGCCAAACGCCCCCAAGATCGACTACAAGGACACCCGCCTGCTGTCGCGCTATATTTCCGAGCGCGGCAAGATCGTGCCCTCGCGTATCACCGCCGTGTCGGCGAAGAAGCAGCGTGAGCTGGCCCAGGCGGTGAAGCGTGCCCGCTTCCTCGGTCTGCTGCCC
>CALMRL010000086.1:282-6042 GCA_937873345.1 uncultured Beijerinckiaceae bacterium
TTCGCTAGGGCTCGCGGCCGCGCGGCGCGCGGCTTTCAGGTGACCACCGCCGCGCAGCCCGGCGCGGCGTCGAGCTGGGGAGCGTGCTCGACGCTCCTCTAACCGCCGCAGGCCGCCGCGGGACAGCGAGACCGATCATGCCCTCCCTTTCCCCGCGCCTCGCCGCGCTTCGCATCAGCGGCACCGGCCTCGTCGCGGCCCTCGGCGGCGGTGTCGCGTCGGCGCTGCTGTCGATGCTGACGCTGACCCATCCGCCGGCGACGATGGCGATGGGCGCGCTGGCGCCGCTGCCCCTGATGATCGCCGCGATCGGCTTCGGCCCGCTCGCCGGCGGCATCGCCGTCCTGGTCGGCGGCGCCTTCGTCGCGCTGTTCGAACTGCGGGCCGGGCACCTCGTCCTCACCGCGATGCAGTCGCCGGCGGCAGCGGCGATCGACGTCGGCATGTTCCTGCTCTCGCTCGGCTTGCCCGCCGCGCTGCTCGGCGTCGCAGCGCGACAGAACGTCTCCGCGGTGACCACGCCGCGGGCGCGGCCGGAGGAACGGCTGCTCGGGCGCCTCGCCATCATCTCCGTGGCCTTCGCCTTCCTTGCCGTCGCCGGCGCCCTCGCCGTGGCCGTCGGCGCGAACGGCGGGCTCGATGCTTTCAATGCCTTGCTCACCAAGACCTTCGAGAAGGTGTGGCAAGCCATCGCCGAGAAGCGCGGGTTGCCGGCGACCGTCGACATCGGCCAAGTGGCGAAGCAGATGACCCTGCTGGTGCCGTCCGTCCTCGCGGCGGCGATGGTGTTCTTCTATCTCGGCAACCTGTGGCTGGCGGCACGCATCGCGCAGCTGTCGGACCTGCTCGGCGCGCCCTGGCCCGACCTTCCCCGGCACATGCGCGTGCCACGTCCCCTCGCGGCGCTGCTGGCCGTCTCGCTGCCGCTCAGCGTGCTCGGCGGCCCGGTCGGCTTCTACGCCCGCATCCTCAGCGCCGCGCTGATCGCCATGCTGGCGATCCAGGGGCTGGCGGTGCTGCACGCGCTCACCCGTAACCGCGGCTCGCGCGTGCCGCTGCTGCTGCTCGTCTATCTCACCTTCGCGGTGATGACTCCCTGGCCGCTGGTGCTGTGGGGCGCTGTCGGGCTTCTCGACAGCTTCTTCTCCTTCCGCGACCGGCAGAAGCCGGTCGTCATCCGCAAGAATCGTGGCGGACGCTGACAGTAAAGGATCGCATCCATGCAGGTCATTCTCCTCGAGCGCGTCGCCAAGCTCGGCCAGATGGGCGAGACCGTCCGGGTCCGCGACGGCTACGCCCGCAACTTCCTGCTGCCCGGCGGCAAGGCGCTGCGCGCCACCGAGGCCAACAAGAAGCGCTTCGAAGGCCAGAAGGCGCAGCTGGAAGCCCGCAACCTCGAGGCCCGCAGCGAGGCCGAGCGCGTCGGCGAGCGGCTCAACGGCGAGAGCTTCACCATCATCCGCCAAGCCGGGGAGACCGGCTTTCTCTACGGCTCCGTCTCGACCCGCGACATCGCCGAGGCGCTGACCGCCGGCCGCTTCTCCGTCAACCGCAACCAGGTCAACCTGCAGACCCCGATCAAGACGCTCGGCCTGCATGCGGTCGAGATTCAGCTGCACCCGGAAGTCGAGATCAACGTCCAGGTCAACATCGCCCGCTCCGCCGAGGAGGCCGAGCGTCAGGCGCGCGGCGAGGATGTCAATGTGGTCGAGCGCGATACCATCGACGACCTGGGCCTGGAGGTCGGCGCCGCGCTGGCGGAGGAAGGCGAGCGCTGAGCGCCGCCGGGCACGTGAGGCGCCCGGTCAGCCGGCGATCCTCCCTGCCTTGACATCGGCGCGAATGCGCCGGCTGAGCAGGCCGAGCAACGCGGCTTCCTCCGGCTTAAGGCGCTCCGAGCCCTCGCGAAGCTCTGCCTCGACCTCCTGCTTGATATCTTCGAGCAGGGTGCCGTCGAGGTAGGAGGAGATGACCTGCGGATGCACGTAGCACTTGCGGCAGATGGTGACGGTGTTGCCGAGTCGCTTGGCGACCGTTTCGATCGCAGCCTTGATGTTCTTCTTGGCGAGCGCCTCGCTGTCGACCTTCTCGAATTCGGACAACGCCATCGAGGCGAGAACCGTACCCGCCCAGGTGCGGAAGTCCTTGGCGGTAACGTCGGCGCCGCCCGACGCCTCCCGGAGGTAGTCGTTGACGTCGCCTGAGTCGACGGGCTGCCGGCGTCCTTCCTCGTCGACGTATTGGAACAGATGCTGGCCGCGCAGCTCCTGGATCGAACGGACGATCCTGGCGACGCGGCGGTCCTCGACGTCGAGGTCCCACATCTTCCCGCTCTTGCCCTTGAACTCGAAGTGCAGCGTCGATCCCTCGACGTTGAGGTGACGGTTGCGCAGCGTGGTCAGACCGAAGCTCTTGTTGTCGCGGACGTAGTCCTCGTTGCCGACGCGGATCAGCGTCTTCTCCAACAGCGCGACGACGGTCGCCAGCACCTTGTCCCGGCCGACGCCCTGCTTGCGCAGGTCGGCGTCGACGCGAGCGCGGATCAACGGCAGCAGCCTGCCGAATTCCGCCATCCGGGCGTATTTCGCCTCGTCGCGCGTCGCTGTCCATTTCGCATGGTAGCGGTACTGCTTGCGGCCCCTGTCGTCGCGGCCGGTCGCCTGGATGTGGCCGTTCGCCTTCAGGCAGATCCACACGTCGGTGTAGGCCGGCGGGATGCCGATGCTCATGATGCGCTCGCGCTCCCCGCGATCGCGGATCGTCTCGCCGTCCGCCCCGAGGAAGCGCCATCCCTTTCCGGAGCGCCGGCGGCTGATGCCGGGGCTCTCATCGCTGACGTAGGCGAGCCCGGCCGCTTCCGCTGCCTCGCGGCAGTCCTCCCCGCGCGCTTCGCTGGCTTCGACCATTCTGCCGGCACCGTTCCCCCGCGTGGCGGCGGTGGCCGATGGGACGGAAGAAGATTTGCGAGCGCCCGACATGCCGTCGGAACCGTGCGTTTTCGCAGCCGGTTCCTCGGCCAAGCGTCGCAGGTCAAGCGTCACGGGCCAAGGGGCGGCCGGGATGGTCGACTTCTCCCGAGCGGCGCGCGGGGCAGGCGCCGCCGGCTGGCCCCCATACTGCAGGTCTTATCTCGGCGGTCGGCGGCGGGAGTGAGAATCGGGGGTGTTCACCCTTCGACGAATGTTTCCTGTGGAATGCGAGCGAGCCCCTTTCCCGGCGAATCACCGCTCCCCAACTGACCCTATGGATGATGGGGTCGATGCGGCATGTTCCTCCTCTGGGTACGCTCCTTCGCCGGAGACCTGACGCCGCAGCTCGCCTATGACGGCGAGGGCGGCCGCCCCTTCCTCGACAGCGCCATCCGCTCGCGCGTGGCGAGCTGGCTGCCGCTGTCCCCCGACGAAGCCGGCCTGCCGTTGCGGGAGCTGGCGCGGCGGCATCCTCCGCGGATGGGCCGCATGCTGGCGGAGATGGCGCGGGAGCGGCGACGCTTGATTGCTTGAGGCCTCCGCCGTCGCGCCTTTACTCGATGTTGCCGTTTCGTGCTAGTTTCAGCAGCTGTTTCTTCGTGATGCGCCGCGGATCGCCTCCGGCCGTGGCGCGTCTCTCCTGGAGCGTTCGGCATGACCCTGATCGATCATTCCGGCGGTCGGACGTCGGCGCGCCGTGCGGCGCAGGAGCCAGCCTATCGCGTCGCCCCGCACAACATCGAAGCGGAGCAGGCGCTGCTCGGCGCCATCCTCATCAACAACGATGCCTTCGACCGCGTCAGCGACTTCCTCAAGGTCGAGCACTTCTCCGAGGACCTGCACCGGCGCATCTACGACATCGCCTCGCAGCTGATCCGCGCCGGTAAGGTCGCGACGCCGATCACGCTGAAGACCTTCCTCGGCGAGGGCGACCTCGGCGGCGTCACCGTGCCGCAATACCTCGCGCAACTCGCGGCCGAGGCCACCGCGATCATCAACGCCGAGGACTACGGCCGCACCATCCACGACCTCGCGGTGCGCCGCGACCTGATCCTGATCGGCGAGGACATCGTCAACGGCGCCTACGACGCCCCCGTCGACGTCAGCCCGCGCGAGCAGATCGAGGAGGCCGAGCGCAAGCTGTACTCGATCGCCGAGACCGGCCGCTACGACGGCGGCTTCCAGCGCTTCTCGGATGCGCTGACCGCCGCGGTCGACATGGCCGCCAAGGCGTTCGAGCGCGACGGCGGCCTGTCCGGCATCTCCACGGGAATGAGCGACCTCGACCGGATGATGGGCGGGCTGCAGGCGTCCGATCTAGTGATCGTCGCCGGCCGCCCCGGCATGGGCAAGACCGCGCTGGCGACGAACATCGCCTTCAACATCGCCAAGGCCTATCAATTCCGCCAGAAACCCGACGGCACCCACGAGACGGTGAACGGCGGCATCGTCGGCTTCTTCTCGCTGGAGATGGCCTCCGAGCAGCTCGCCACCCGCATCATCGCCGAGCAGGCGCAGGTGCCGGGCTACAAGATCCGCCGCGGCGACATCTCCGAGCAGGACTTCCACCGCGTCGCCGAAGCCGCACGCGAGATGGCGCAGGTGCCCTTCTACATCGACCAGACCGGCGGCATCTCGATCGCCCAGCTCACCGCCCGCGCCCGTCGCCTGAAGCGGCAGCGCGGTTTGGACCTGCTGGTCGTCGACTACCTGCAGCTGCTGTCCGGCTCCAAGACGAAGGACGGCAACCGCGTGCAGGAGCTGACCGAGATCACCACCGGCCTCAAGGCGCTCGCCAAGGAGCTGTCCGTGCCGGTGGTGGCGCTCTCCCAGCTCTCGCGCCAGGTCGAGAGCCGCGACGACAAGCGCCCGCAGCTCTCCGACCTGCGCGAGTCGGGCTCGATCGAGCAGGACGCCGACGTCGTGGTCTTCGTCTACCGCGAGGAATATTACCTGAAGAACAAGGAGCCGCGGGTCGGGTCGGAGGAGCACCTGACCTGGCAGTCCGACATGGAGCGCTGCCACGGCCGCGCCGAAGTGATCATCGGTAAGCAGCGCCACGGCCCGACCGGCACGGTGGAGCTGGCCTTCGAGGGCGAGTACACGCGCTTCTCCAACCTCGCCAAGGAGGACCACCTGCCGGTGGCGCACTGAGGTGGCGCGGGGATCGACGTGGGATCAGTGATGCTCGCGTCGGCCATTCCCGCCGACAGACTCTCGGGCGCACTCGTTGGACTGCTCGTCGGCGACGCGCTCGGCGTACCCTACGTGTTCAAGCCGGCTGATGCCGTGCTGGTAACTCCGGCGACCGAGACGGTGCCGCCGCCCGGCTGTGCCCCTATGTCGGCCGGGTGTCGATGGACCTCGTGGTGATCGACGTCACCGACGCGCCCGGCGTCCGCCGCGGCGAGGCCGTCGAGCTGCTCGGCTCGACGATCACGCTCGACGCCGCCGCTCGGCGCGCCGGGACCATCGGCTACGAGCTGCCGACCCGCCTCGGCTTACGACACGGCCGGCGGATGATCGGCGGCGAATCCGCGATGCCCGCCATCGCCTCCGTCGCGCTCTGATCGCACGACGCGATCGGCCAAGGCGCGGCGGGTCGAGGCGGCAGGCCGGCCGACAGGTGGCTTGACAAGGGCGGCATCGCGGTCTTCCCCAGCGCTTTCGCCGTGACGATCGCGGCGCGGCAACGAGGCGCTTCTTGACAACCCAGCATCCACCGGCGGCGGCAGGCAACGCCCGCGTCCTCGCGGCGAGCCTCGTCGGCACCACCGTCGAGTTCTACGAC
>CALMRL010000087.1 GCA_937873345.1 uncultured Beijerinckiaceae bacterium
CGCCGTAGCGTTGTGCCATGGTTCGATCGCGCCGACCATTGCAGCTGCCATGTGCCGGTCCTTCCACCCAACGATCAAAGCAGGTCCTCGATGCGGATCGGCAGGCGGCGGATGCGCCGTCCCGTGGCGGCGAAGACGGCGTTGGCGATCGCCGCGTTGACGCCGATGATCGCGATCTCGCCGATGCCCTTCACTCCGGCCGGGTTCACCTGCTCGTCGTCGTCCGCAACCATGATCGCTTCGATGTCGGGCACGTCGGCATGCGTCGCGACCAGATAGTCGGCGAGATTGGCGTTGACATAGCGACCGGTCGCCGGGTCGATCTCGGTTGCCTCCAACAGCGCCGAGCCCAACCCCCACACCATGCCGCCGGTGAGCTGGCTGAGTGCCGTCAGCGGGTTGAGGATGCGGCCGCCGGCAAAGGCGCCGACCATTCGCGAGACCCGCACCTCGCGCGTCAGGGCATGGACGTGCACCTCGACGAACTGCGCGCCGAAGGCCGCGGCAATCCACCCACCGCCAAGCTGGCTGATCTGAGTGTGGCCGGTGGCGAGCTTCGCCGCTGCGTCCGGACCCGAGCCTTCGGGCAGGTGGGTGACGGTGACGCTGGGCGCGGGATCATTGCGACCCGATTGCCGCTCTCGCAGCTCCACAATGGCTTGGTCGAGCGCGTTGATGAGCGACGTGGTGGTCATCGAGCCACCGGAGAGGCCTGCCGGCGGCAAGTCGGTATCGCCGAGGCGCACCGTGACGCGTTCCACCGGCACGCCAAGCGCCTCCGCCATCCGACCGGCGAGCAGGGTGGTGATGCCGGTGCCGATCTCATGATGCGCCGTTTCCACGATGGCGCCGCCGTCGGCGGTGAGAGACAGGCGCAGCGAGGCAGGCGCGATCTTGGTCGGGCGCATCGCCGCCGCACAGCCGGCACCGACGAGCCAAGCGCCATCGCGGCGGCTGCCGGGCGCGGCACGCTCCTCTTCGCCCCAGCCGAAGCGCGCAGCCGCGGCATCGAAGCAGCGCATCAGGGGCCGAGTCGTAAAGCGATGGCCGGTGACGGGATCGTGCGCCGTGTCGTTGCGCCGGCGCAGTTCGACAGGGTCGAGCTTCAACGCCGCGGCGAGTTCATCCATCGCCGATTCCAGCGCGAACAAGTAGGGGACCTCGGGCGGCGCGCGCATCGGACCTGGCGTATTGCGATCGACCCTGCCGAGGCGCTCCTCCAGCTCGACGTTGGCGCAGGCGTAGAGCCCCCCGGTCACGTCGGTGCCCGGCATCGCGAAATCGTCGAAGCGCGAGGTGGCGACGCTCGCGACATGGCGCAGCGCGGTAAGCCGCCCGTCGGCGCCGGCGGCCAGCGTGATGTCGTGACGGGTCTCGGGCCGGTGCGTGGCGATCGTGAAGCCTTCGGCGCGGCTCGGCACCAGTTGAACGGGTCGCTTGAGGCGTCGCGCCGCCAACGCCGCCAGCGCCGTGTGCTGCGACAGGTCGAGGCGCGAGCCGAAATGGCCGCCGACGAGCCGCGACAGCACGCGCACCTTATCGGAAGGCATGCCGAGCTGCGCGGCCAGCCCATGCTGCAGTCCGCAGACGAAGCGCGACGGTTCATGGACGGTGAGGTGATCGCCTTCCCAGGCGCAGCTCGTGGCGAAAAGCTCCAACGGGTTGTGGTGCTGCACCGGCGTCTCGTAGCGCGCTTCGATCGTCACGGCGGCCGCGGCAAGCCCGGCGGCGACATCGCCGATGCCCGCGTTCTTGTGCTCTGACTTGATGTCGCCAAGCGGCTGGTCGTCGGCGAGGCGGAACGTTCCGGGCTCGGCGACGATCTCGACCTGCACTCCCGCGGCAGCCGCCGTAGCGGTCTCGGCGGTCTCGGCGAGGACGAGGGCGACGATCTGGCCGGGATAGGCGATGCGCGTGGAAGCAAGAGGCCGCCACGTCGAGTTGGCATAGCCGCCGGCCATTGCGTGCTTCACCTCGGCCACGGCATCGCCGAGTTCGACATGGGTCAGGACCGCGAGCACGCCGGGCGTTGCGAGGGCGACCTTCGCCTTGATGCGCTGCAGCGTGCCGATCGTCGGCGCCCGCACCAGGGCGGCGTGCGCCATGTTCGGCAAGGCCACGTCCGACTCGTAGCGGGCCTGACCCGTGACCTTGAGCGGTCCTTCCACGCGAGTCCGCGGACGGCCGAAGCTTGGATCATGCGTCATGACGCCGTCAACGCGCACCGGTCGGGCCGGGATGACCACTGCGACGCTTCTGCACGGCAAGAGGCAGCACGGGTCGGTCTTCGAACCTGCCGATCGCCGTCGGCGTAGAGCACAAGGCGCATTGGGGCGGCGGCCACCACCCTATGACCATGCGCATCCACCAGCATCACGCGCTTGGCGCCCGACCAGCTTGTTGGCGCCATCGCGACCCCGCGGCCCGCGCACCCCGGTGCACTTGACGCTCTGGGTGTCGATGATCGCCAGCCGCGGCGCGATGGCGCCCGCAGCGGCGGCGCTGGCGACGGGCCAGGGCGCGCATCAGCTCCGCAAACAAGCCGCGCTCCATTCAGCGCCGGAACCAGCCGTACACTGTGCGCCGGGGCGGAAAGCCCGCAGGAAGCGCCCGCAAGCCGCCGCCCACCCGCAGGTGCCAGGCGATCGCCGCCAGAACCAGACGCGCCGGCGTCGCCTCCGGACTGCTTGGCGGGTCGGCCCGCGCCAGGAAGCGGGCTGCCTTGTCCAGGCTCGTTTGCGCCACGACATTTTTCAGGCGCGCCTCGTTACGCGCCCGATGCTGGTCCGTCCACATCTGCTCTCCACCCCACTCCGCCAGGCGGATGTTCTCTTCGGATCGAAGAAAGATGGAGGCCGCCAGCAAAGGCCCTCAAACAGGCTTTCAGAGAACCTTATTGAAAAATTATATGACGGTCTTGGCTCGAGCACCATTGTCGTCGTTGCTCTGAAGAGCAAACTCGATGCGTGCTTCTATTGATAAAATATATGCCATCGAGCACCTACTGTCCCGCCGCGCTACCATCTTGCTGCTCGGGAACCGGCACATCAAAGCCGTTCAGCGTGGTGCAGACCATCGCGTACAGTCCCACGAGGTAGATGAGTTCGGCTACACCGTGGGGGCCGAAGGCATCGTGAGCCCGCTCATAGGTGGCGCGCGGCAACACCCCACCAGCGCCCAACGCATAGGTGACATCGAACGCAGCGGCCTCGGCTTCGTCGAGATCGTGGGGACGCTGTCCCGCGACGATGGTTGCGAGCTTGCTTGCGGCAAGCTGCTTCTCCCTGGCGACATGGACGTGGGCGTAGATCTCGAACGCCGCCTTGAAGCGCGCCCCCGTGACAAGGATGGCGATCTGCCGAGCCTCGTCGGGCAACACCGATCGTGATGCGAGGGATTCCGTAAGAGCCCAGACAGCCTTACCGACATGCGGTTCATGGAGCCATGGGTTGAAGGGTCCAAGCAGCGCACCGTCCTCGCGCACCGCCTTGAAACTCGAGAACTGCTTCTGGATGCCCGCTCGCAGCGTGTGGTAGAGAGGCTTCTGTTCCATAGAAAGTTCAGCGGGCGGGATCGGCGCAAGGCGCATTCTGACATCCTTGGATGCAAGAGAAAGGTTCTAGTCGAGCTGCGGAATGTTGCGATCCCAAAGGATCATGCGCCCTTGGGCTCCGACATCTTGCGGTGCACGGCCGCGACAACGCTGTCGGGCAATACATCGGCAACGATCGTGGCAAGTTTACTCTTCACCCCGTAGACGATGTCGGCATCGCCCCGCATCAGGGCCTCGTAGCCGAGCTTGGCAACGGCGGCTGGATCATCCTTCTTCGACCCGCCCACCGGCGTGTCCGAAGCCATCCCCGCCGTCTCAAAGAAGTGCGTATCGGTGACGCCCGGCTTCAGCACCGTCACGGTAACGCCCGTGTCTTTCAGCTCGTCGCGGATCGCAGCGCCGAACAAGTTTAGGAAGCTCTTGGAGGCGTTATAGACGGCCTGGAAGCTGCCGGCGAGGTAGCCGGCAATCGAGCCGGTGATGAGGATGCGGCCGGCGCCGCGGCTACGCATGTCGCGCCCGATCTTGTGCACGAGGTAGACGGTGCCGGTGATGTTGGTGTCGATGAGATGATCGACGTCAGCCCAGTCCTGGTCGAAGAAGCCATGACCGAGACCGCGTCCAGCGTTGGCGAACAGAAGCTCTACGGGCTGGCCCGTGGCTTGTGCCGCCGCGTAGAGCTTGTCATTGCCTTCGGTGGTCGCGAGATCCGCCTCGACCGCTGCGACGCTTGCTGCACCCGCTTTGCGGAAGTCCTTCGCGACGGTGGTAATGGAGGCCTGGTCGGAGGCGACGACGAGGTCGTGGCCGTTGCGGGCCGCGCACATCGCCAGTTCGTAGCCGATGCCGGCGGAGGCGCCGGTGACGACGGCGATGGGGCGGGTGGCTTGTGACATGATCCTTCTCCGCTTGGAAAACCGCGCAAGCAGCAGCAGGCAGCATGGTTCCCGTGCTTCCGAGAACGTCATAGGTCGCCTGCTACGACCATCTTGGGTCGGCAGCTGCCGGGGCGGAAATGTCCGCTTTCTTGCACCCCGTGTCCAAAAGAGACGAGTCGCAAACGGCCAGGATTAGAAGAGCCGCCAAAGCCGCCTTTATGTACACCGCGATCATGGTAAAGGTAATGCGTGTACATAGCGATCAAGCGTGCCTGCTGCACCATCGCAATCGATCTGCGCGCTTCTCGGCCATTTCCGCTACGGTGCCACGAGCGCTGAACGCGGACGGGGCACCATTGCTCTTCTGGCCGCCGCGTTTCATGGGGGTGGTCTACGGGCGCCCACGCACGGAGCATGTCTCGCGTGCAATCTCGGGTTTGCCACGGATCGGGGTCAGTAAATGTCGAGCCGCAAGGGCACAAGACATCAGATTTCCGCATGTCGGAACATCGCGCGAGGGTCGATTGACTCCCATCGAGTAACGGATGGATCAAGGTCCGCTTGTCCGCGCAGCGAGGTGTCCGCCGCCTCGTTCTTCGAGGGCAGATGCTTCCGCGCGGACGAGTGTCGGTGATGCAGATTTCCATACACCTCGACCCGAAGCGAGGTTCGACGCTGCAAGGCCAGCTTTCCGAGCAGATGACGGCCCTCATCCGCGGCGGACAGCTCAAGCCGGGCCAGATGCTGCCGAGCTCGCGCGAGCTCAGCCGCCAGCTCGGCGTGTCGCGCAACACCGTCTCCGAAGTCTACTGCCGCCTCGCGTCGCAAGGGTACATCCATACCGTGTTGGCGCGCGGGACCTTCGTGCGCTCGGCAACGCCGGAGGACGCCATGCTGGGCGGCGCCAAGGCGATGATCGAGAAAGGCGTGCCGCCCGTCGCCGTCAACCTGCCACTGCCCTACTCCGCGCGAGGGCTGCCGGGGCTTTTCAGCCCGCCCGACCCAGATATCCGCACCGATTTCCGCTTCGGCCGCGCCGATGCACAGTCCTTTCCCGAAAAGACCTGGCGACGGCTGCTCCTCGAATGTCTCGGCGGCGCGCCCGAACGTATCAGCCAGTACAACGATCCGTCGGGACTGCCGGAACTGCGCGAGCTCATCGCCGCCTTCGTCGGACCGGCGCGTGGCATCAATGCGAAGGCCGGTGACATCATCGTCGTCAGCGGCTTTCAGCAGGGCATCGACCTGACCGCGCATTTGCTCGTCGGCGTCAACGCGCCCGTGCTCATCGAGGCGCCCTGCTATCGAGGCGCGGCGTTCCTGTTCGAGAGCTACGGCGGACGGGTATCGCCGATCGCGATCGACGATGCCGGCCTTCTGGTCGACCGACTGCCCAAAGAGTTCGTGAAGCTCGTCTACGTCACGCCGTCGCATCAGTTTCCGACCGGCGTGACGATGACGCTGGGGCGACGCCTGCAACTGCTCGAATGGGCGGCGCGGGTCGGCGCCTACATCCTCGAAGTCGATTACGATTCCGACTTCCGCTACGAGGGGCAGATCCTGCCCTCGCTCTTTTCCCTCGACCGCAACAATTGCGTGATCTACCTGAATTCCTTCTCGCGATCGCTCGGGCCGGGGCTGCGGCTCGGCTACATGATCTTGCCGCCCAGCCTTCTTCGCGCGGCCTCGATCCTCAAGGGGCTGATCGACAACGGCTGTCCCTGGCTCGAGCAGGCGACGCTTGCCCAATTCATGCGCAACAGAAGCCTGGACGAGCAGATCAAGCGCGTGCGTCAGACCTACATGCGCCGGCGCGACGCCGTCGTCGCCTCGCTCGCGGAGCATTTCGGCGACCCCTCCCTGACCGGAACCGAGGGCGGTACGCATATGCTGTGGCGCGCGCCAGAGCACGTCGGCAGCGCACGCGAGATCGCGCGCAAGGCGCGATCCGTCGGCATCGGCCTGCACCCGCTCGAAGATAGCGCCGTGCTGTTCCAGCAAAGCCTTCACAACTCAGAACGAAGCATCCTTATCGGCTACACCCACCTGGCGGAGTCGCAGATCGTAGACGGCATCACGCGGGTCGCGAGGGCCGCGTCCGTCTGAGAGCCCGACTGGCACCTTGGAACAATTAACGGCTGGACCTTCTCACCGCCTGTCCTGGCCTTAATCTTGCCTGCAATGTCGGCATGGACGCTTTCCGGGGTGTGCCCGGATCGTCAACGAAGTCATGCCGATGCAGCTTGAGCAAGGAGCTGAGCATGTCTTCTCTGAGCGAAACCCGCATCGTCCGGGGCGCTTGCCCGCAGGATTGTCCCGACACCTGCGCTTTTCTCTATCACGTCAAGGACGACAAGCTTGTCGAGGTGACTGGTGATCCCGACCATCCGATGACGCGCGGCGGTCTGTGCGTGAAGCTGAAGAACTTCGCCGAGCACCACTACCATCCCGACCGGTTGCTCCACCCGATGAAGCGTAGTGGCCCGAAGGGATCGGGTCAGTACGAGCGCATCAGCTGGGACGAAGCGCTGGCAACGATCAGGGCGAAGTGGACCGACATCATCGACCAGTACGGCAGCGAAGCGATCATGCCGCACGCCTACCTCGGCAACCAAGGCACGGCGAACGGCCTCACTGCGGGCGATGCCTTCTTCAACCGGCTGGGTTCCACGGTCGCGGAAAAGACCTACTGCGAGTCCGGCTCGTCCACGGCCTGGGTGATGACTGTCGGCCCTACGGGCGGCCTCGACGTCGAGAGCATGGCGCACTCGGACTATATTATCGTGTGGGGCATGAACATGGTCTCGACCAACCTGCACGGTTGGCCGTTCCTGCTCGAAGCGCGGGCGAAGGGCGCCAAGATCGTCGTCATCGATCCCTATAAGTCGCGCACCGCCAAGCAGGCCGACTGGCACCTCGCCATTAAACCCGGCACCGACGGCGCACTGGCGCTCGGCATGATGAACGTGATCATTGAGGAGGACCTCTACGACCACGACTACGTCGAGAAGTACACGCTCGGCTTCAATGAACTGAAGGCGCGCGCGGCCGAGTTCCCCATCGAGCGTGTCGCGATGATCACCGGCCTGTCGGCGCAGGACATCCTCACCTTGTCGCGCGAGTACGCCAAGGCGAAGGTCTCCGCCATCCGCCAGGGCGTGGCGATCGAGCGGAGCCCCGGCGGCGGCGACGCGGTGCGCGCGGTAACCTGCCTGCCCGCGCTGACCGGCGCGTGGCGCCATCCGGGCGGCGGCACGATGGAGATGCCGATCTACGAGTTCCCGATGGACCTCGCCCACGTCTGCCGGCCGGATTGGATCAAGCCGGGCACACGCGTCGTCAATGAACTCGACCTCGGCTCCGCGCTCACCGGCAAGATCCCGCTCGACCCACCGATCAAGTCGGTGTTCTTCTACAACTCCAACCCTGTGTCGCAGGCGCCGTACGCCGGCGAACTGGTGCGCGGGCTGATGCGCGACGACCTGTTCACGGTGGCGAGCGAGCTGTTCCTCACCGACACGGCGAAGTACGCCGACATCCTGCTGCCTGCGGCGATGGAAGCCGAGCAATACGACATCATGGTGACCTGGGGTCACCTCTACATCACGCTGAACATGCCGGCAATCAAGCCGCCGGGCGAATGCATGGCCAACATCGACATGTTCCGCCGTCTCGCCAAGACGATGGGCTTCACCGACGACTACTGGGACATGAGCGACGACGAGTGGCTGGAGAAGTCCTACGACTGGAGCGCGCCGGCGCTCCAAGGCATCACGCTGGATATTCTCAAGAGGGACGGCTGGAAGCGCCTCAACGTCGGCCTGCCGAACGAGCGGGCGCCGCACGCGGAGGGCAACTTCAAGACGCCGTCGGGCAAGTGCGAGTTCGCGTCGAGCCTGGCCGCCGGCGGCAACATGGTGCTCGAAGTCTGGCGCTCGGGGTACGCCGGCATGCAGGTCGGCGGCTACGTCGATCCGGTGCCGAACTTCATCCCGCCGAGCGATGACAAGGCGGACGATGCAGGGGATGCTCCTGCCGGCCGCTTCCCCTTGAGCATGCTCTCGCCGAAGCCGCATGCCTTCCTCAACACGCAGTACGGCAACGAGGAGATGCAGCAAAAGCGCCAGGGCGAGCAGCGCATCATGATCAACGCCGCCGACGCCGCCGACCGCTCGATCCTACCGGGTGCCTATGTCCGCGTCTTCAACGATCGCGGCACCTTCGAGGCCGTCGCCCAGATCAGCGACGACGTCGGGCCGGGCTTGGTCGTGACCAACGTCGGGCACTGGCCCGGTCTCAACCGGACGGGGACGGCGGTCAATTCGACCACGGCGCCCCGGC
>CALMRL010000088.1 GCA_937873345.1 uncultured Beijerinckiaceae bacterium
GCCGAACCGGATCGGCTCACAGTCGATCCGACCCACCAAATGCCGGGACTAAACATCTAGGTCGCCTTCCTCGTTTAGGAGGAACGGCAGGGCCACGTAGTAGGTCACGTCAGCCACAGCGCAGCTCCAACATGCGGCCTGCTACTGGCCGAGGTAGCGCTTGGCCGCGCCGATCCAGTCGCCCGCGATCTCGGCTTGCGCCTGCGCCAGCGGCACCTTGCCGAAACACACGGCGGAGCACAGCGCGAACTCCAGCTCATCCTTGACGTGGTAGTCCGGCGCGGGCTGCGGCCACACCCGCGCCAATCGCGCCCAGTCCCGCGCGCTGCGCCGCCGCCTGGCCCGCCAGGCCATGGTGCTCAAGGCGTCGGCCGTCGTCACCGCCGCGCTGCTGTCCGTCCGCCTCTCCCACATCGCCCGCGGCGTCTGCCTCATCACGCTTGTGGATGCCTGGCAGGGCTGGGCCATGGCGGTGGGCATCGAAGCCGCCTACATCGTCGCCGAGCTGGCCGTGATCTTCGCCGCGACCGACAAGACGCGCCGTCAGGTCGCCCGATGGGCAGGCCCGTTCACTGTCGTCGCCATGGTGATGTCGGCGCTCCTGAACGCCTTCGCCTTCGCCGAGCACGTCGCCGGGCTGGCCAAGGCCGTGCCAATGCTGATCGGCGTCATGATGCCGGTGGCGATCAACACGCTGACCAGCTCGCCATCTCGCTCTACGTCAACGGCGACCGATAAGGCGCGCCACGCCAAGCGGGAGCTGCCGGCGATCGGCGGCGACCGCGCGACGGCCGGGCTCCATCCTTCGCGGGGTGGGGCCTTTCGTTTGCCGGCGCGGCGGTTGGCGGCGGGGCTCCGGGCAACCGCCGCGAGGTGCAATGGAACGGCGCACTGTCATGACGGGGCCGAGGCTGCCCCCTGGTCCGTCCCTCGCCGCGAGGGCGTCACCGCCTCAGCCGGCAGGCCATGAAGCTAGCCCTGTCGCGCCGGCCGGGCTCGGGTCGCGGCACCATCTGGCCAGTGCGCAGGGGGTCATGACAAACGCAGGTGGCCCGGCGAGGCGCAGCGAAGGCCGTGGGCTGGCGCGAGCGCCATGGCATAGTGGTGAGCGCGCCGGCGCGACGTGGCCGTTGGCGGGCTCCGTAAGGGATCGAGCGGCGCACACGACTGGCGACGGCGAATCAGCAGCGACCACGATCACCACCGGCCACGCCCGTCCGCCGCCCACGCTTATTTCTCGAAAGTTACACAGGAAGGGCCGAAATCGGTGCGCTGCGCAGCTAACCCATTATTTTTACTGGCGCTCCCTAGGGGAATCGAACCCCTGTTTTCGCCGTGAGAGGGCGACGTCCTAGACCGCTAGACGAAGGGAGCGTGGCGGCGAGCTATAGCGGGGGAGGTGCCGACGCGCAAGCCGATCGCCGGGCGCAGGCCCCGCGCTGGCGCACCCCTCCCGCTCGACACGTCCCGATGGATCGAGGGTGCGAACTGCTGCTGGCTTGCTGACGGCGCGTCGGGTCGGTTAGAGCGGAGGCGGGGATGGACGCGGTGATGGTTGAACGATGAGCATAGCGATCGTTGGCGCGGGCGCGATCGGCGGATTCCTGGGGGTGCGGCTGGCGCGCGCAGGCGAGGCGGTGACCTTCATCGCCCGCGGCGCCAACCTCGCCGCGATCTCGGCCAACGGCATGCGCCTCGTCGAGGAGCGCGGCGAAGTGGTGCACGCCGCCGTCGCCGCCACGGCCTCCATGGCGGACGCCGGCGTGCACGACGTGGTGCTGGTCACGTTGAAGGCGCATCAGGTCGGGCCGATCGCCGCCGACCTCGCCCGCATGGTCGGGCCGCAGACCACCGTCGTCACGATGCAGAACGGCATCCCCTGGTGGTACTTCACCGGTGGCTTCGGCGGAGCGCATGCCGGGGCGAGGCTCGAGACGGTCGATTTCTTTGTTCTGATGTCCTCCTAGATCGACACGGTGTGCGTGGTCGGCAGCGTCGTCTATCCCGCGGCCGTCCTCACCGAGCCCGGCGTGGTGCGGTTGGGAGAGCCCGACGGCACGAAGAGCGAGCGCGTGCTCGACCTCTCGCAGCGGCTCGCGAAGGCCGGCTTCAAGGCAACGGTCACCACCGACATCCGCTCGGAGATCTGGCTGAAGCTGCTCGGCAACGCCAGCTTCAACCCCGTCTCGGCGCTGACCCATGCGACGCTGGAAACGATCTGCCGCTTCCCCGACACGCGGGCGCTGATCCAGAGCATGATGGAGGAGGCGCAGGAGATCGCGACCGATCTCGGCGTCACCTTCAAGGTCGGCATCGACAAGCGCATCGCCGGCGCCGAGAAGGTCGGCGCGCATAAGACATCGATGCTGCAGGACGTCGAGGCCGGGCGTCCCATCGAGCTGGAGGCGCTGCTCGGCTCGGTGATCGAACTGGGCCGGCTGACGAAGACGGCGACGCCGCACCTCGACGCCGTCTACGCGCTGATGCGGCTGCTCGGCCGCTCGCTCGAAGAAGCGCGCGGCCGCCTCGCCATCCAATCGCACTGACGCATCGCACGGGACATCGGCACCTTGAGCACCCCCGCCCTCACCCTCCACGACCTCATCCGCACCGGCGCGGACAGCGCCACCGCCCTGTCCGCGCCGGATGGCATCGCCCTGAGCTTCGCCGCGCTGCGCGCGCTCGTCGACCGCACGGTCCGCGATCTCAACGCCCACGGCATCGGCCGCGGCGACCGCGTCGCCATCGTGCTCGACAACGGGCCCGAGATGGCGTCGGCCTTCATCGCGGTGGCGGCCGGCACGACCTCAGCGCCGCTCAACCCGGCCTACACCTCGGAAGAGTTCGAGTTCTACATGGGCGACCTCGATGCCAAGCTGCTCGTGGCAGCTGAGGGCAGCGCCTCGCCGGCGGTCGGCGTCGCGGGCAAGCTCGGCATCCCCGTGGTGCGCCTGCGACCGATACCGGCGGAGGGCGCCGGCTCCTTCACGCTCGATTTCGCCGGCGTCCCCGCGGGCGACGCGAAGCGGGCGGGTCCCGCCGAGCCGGGCAACGTCGCGCTGGTGCTGCACACTTCGGGCACCACCTCGCGGCCGAAGATCGTGCCGCTGAGCCAGGCCAACGTCTGCGCCTCGGCGCGCAACATCCGCGCCGCGCTCGCCTTCACCGCGGCCGACCGCGGCCTCAACATCATGCCGCTGTTCCACATCCACGGGCTGATCGCCGGCATCCTGGCGCCCCTGTCGGCGGGCGGCTCCGTCAGCTGCACCCCCGGCTTCAACGCCTTGAAGTTCTTCGGCTGGATGGGCGAGGTGCGCCCCAGCTGGTACACCGCCGTGCCGACGATGCATCAGGCGATCCTGGCGCGCGCCGCTCGCAACCGCGCGGTGATCGAGGCGAATCCCCTGCGCTTCATCCGCTCCTCCTCCTCTTCCATGCCGGTCAAGGTGCTGGAGGATCTGGCCGCCACCTTCGACGCGCCGGTGGTCGAGGCCTATGGCATGACGGAGGCCGCGCACCAGATGTGCTCGAACCCGATCGCGCGCGGCACGCAGCGCCCCGGCTCGGTCGGCCTCGCCGCAGGGCCCGAGGTGACCATCGTCGACGAGGACGGTGAACCTCTCGGCGCCGACGAGACCGGCGAGATCGTGATCCGCGGCGACAATGTGATGGGCGGCTACGAGAACAATCCCGCCGCGAACGCCACCGCCTTCACGAGACACGGCTGGTTCCGCACCGGCGACCAGGGCGTCAAGGACGCGGCGGGCTACGTCACCATCACCGGGCGCCTCAAGGAGATCATCAACCGCGGCGGCGAGAAGATCTCGCCGCGCGAGGTGGACGAGGTCTTCATGCACCACCCCGCGGTGGCACAATGCGTCACCTTCGGACGCGCCCACGACAAGCTCGGCGAGGACGTCGCCGCGGCGGTGGTGCTGCGCGAGGGGATGAGCGCCGACGTGCGGGAGCTGCAGGGTTTCCTCGGCAAGCACCTCGCGCCCTTCAAGGTGCCCTCCACCATCCTGCTCCTCGACGAGATCCCCAAGGGCGCGACGGGCAAGCTGCAGCGCATCGGCATGGCCAAGAAGCTGGGCCTGGACTGAGCGCACCACCGCCCCGCACCCCGGACGGCCGCTACCTCGTGGTGCGCGGCCGCCTTTGGCGCTGCAGCAACCCGCACCTCGCGGAGGCGGAACGCGCCGCCCTCGTCGCCGAACTGATGGATGGGCGCCGATCCGTGCGCGACGCCAAGGCAGGCCGGGGCGACATGGCCGCGGCTCGAGCGAAGGTCGATGCCGCCAAACGAGGGCTGGGCGAGCGCGGCCCCGTATGGTGGGAGGACGGCGCGCCCGATCTCAACCGGCATCTCGCCAAGAACACGCCCTATGCCGGTTGGTACGATGCCCTGCCGCCCGACGGGGACTGACGCGAGGTCTGCGCGGTGAGGATGGCCCTGCCGCTGTCCGGGTGCCCGCTGCCACGGTGACGCTCATCGTCACCGACATGGCGGTGATCGAGCGTGGCCGCGCACGGCGCGACGCCACGCTCGGGGTCGGCGAAGGCCGTGCGCTCGGCCACCCCGACCGGGCTGATCGTCGAGGGCGACGTCTCCGAGGTGCGCCTTGCCGCCCGACGGCGTCCTGAGCATCGGACTGAAAGCCGCCGACGCCCTGTTCGGTCCGATGCTTTGGCGCGATAAGCGAGTGATCAGGGAGGCGAATATGCGTGGCAGGGTGGCGGTCGTCACGGGATCGACCAGCGGCATCGGGCTCGGCATCGCCCGCGCCTACGCCCGCGAGGGTGCCGACGTGCTCCTCAACGGCTTCGGCGACGCCCAGGCGATCGAGGCGGAGCGCGCGGGCATCGAGCGCGAGTTCGGCGTGCGTTGCGCCTACAGCCCCGCCGACATGGCGAAGCCTCGCGAGATCGCCGCGATGATCGCGGAGGCCGAGGAGCGCTTCGGCTCGATCGACGTGCTGGTCAACAACGCCGGCATCCAGTTCGTGTCGCCGGTCGAGGACTTCCCCATCGAGAAGTGGGACGCGATCCTGGCGATCAACCTGTCCTCTACCTTTCACACCGTGCGCGCCGCGGTGCCGGGCATGAAGCGGCGGAGGTGGGGGCGTATCGTCAACGTGGCGTCGGCGCACGCGCTGGTCGCCTCGCCCTTCAAGTCGGCCTATGTCGCGGCCAAGCACGGCATCGCCGGCTTCACCAAGTCGATCGCGCTGGAGCTGGCGACGCACGGCGTCACGGCGAACGCGATCTGCCCCGGCTACGTCTGGACGCCGCTCGTCGAGAAGCAGATCCCCGACACCATGGCGGCGCGCGGGATGAGCAAGGCACAGGTGATCGAGGAAGTTCTGCTCAAGGCGCAGCCGACGAAGCAATTCGTCACCATCGACGAGGTGGCGGCGCTCGCCGTCTATCTCGCCTCCGACGCCGCCAAGGGCATGACGGGATCGATGCTGTCGCTCGACGGGGGCTGGACGGCGGCGTAGAGCATCGGACCGAAAAGTGCGTCAGCGGTTTTCGGGGAAATCCGATGCGGCACAAGGGGCTACAGCGTCGCGCCGGGTTTCTACATCCGGCGCGATGCTACGACGGCGGCAGAGCCGCGCCGCGAGCACGATGACAGCGACGCTCATCGCGCTGGCGGCGAGGGTGACGCGCTGCTCCGGCAGGACCGCCATCGCCGCGAAGACGAGCGCGATGCCGGCGATGGTGGCGTAGCTCGTCGAGGGGAACAGCGGCATCGGCAGGCGCGTCTCCTCATCCTGCCGCTCGCGGCGGCGGCGGTCTGCGATCTGCGCTAGAGCACTTTCGTTTTACACTGGCTCATATCCGGCATGGTCGAAATAGTT
>CALMRL010000089.1 GCA_937873345.1 uncultured Beijerinckiaceae bacterium
CACGGCGGCTGCGCGCAGGTACGGCTTGAGGGTCGAGAGCATCGGATCTCCTTTGAGGTTCCCGGAGAAAGCCCCCGCGCACCCGATCGGTTCCCCCGCGCGGGGGCTAAGGCGCCCCGCCTGCCGCCGTACGGCCCCGCCCGCGGCAGCCCTGATGCAACCAATGGGGCGATGGACGCGGATGCCGCACCGCCTTAAGCCGGACGCTCCTTCCGCCGCAGAAGGCTCCCTCATGGCCGATCCGATCACCAACGAGCTCGCCACCGCCGCGCTCGCCTTCCACCGCAAGCCGCGCCCCGGCAAGCTCGAGATCCAGGCGACGAAGCCGCTGGCGACGCAGCGCGACCTCGCGCTCGCCTATTCGCCGGGCGTCGCCGCCGCCTGCCTCGCCATCGCCGCCGACCCGGCGGAGGCCGACACCATGACGATCCGCCAGAACCTCGTCGCGGTGCTGTCCAACGGCACGGCGGTGCTGGGCTTGGGCAACATCGGCCCGCTCGCCTCCAAGCCGGTGATGGAGGGCAAGGCGGTGCTGTTCAAGAAGTTCGCCGGCATCGACGTCTTCGACATCGAGGTCGACTGCAACGACCCGAAGAAGCTGATCGAGGTGGTGGCGGCGCTGGAGCCGACCTTCGGCGGCATCAACCTCGAGGACATCAAGGCGCCCGAGTGCTTCGAGGTGGAGCGGACGCTGCGCGAGCGCATGGCGATCCCGGTGTTCCACGACGACCAGCACGGCACCGCGATCATCGTCGCCGCGGCGGTCACCAACGCCATGGAGTTCGCCGGCAAGGACCTGCGCGACGCCAAGATCGTCACCTCGGGCGCCGGCGCCGCCGCGCTCGCGTGCCTCGACATGCTGGTCACGATCGGCGCCCGGCACGAGAACATCACGGCGACCGACATCGAGGGCGTCGTCTACAAGGGCCGGCAGGCGCTGATGGACCCGCGCAAGGACATTTACGCGCGCGAAACCACCGCGCGCACCCTGGCCGAGGTCATCGACGGGGCGGACGTGTTCCTCGGCCTGTCCGCCGCCGGCGTCCTGAAGAAGGAGCTCCTCGTCAAGATGGCGAACAAGCCGCTCATCATGGCGCTCGCCAACCCCAATCCGGAGATTGATCCGGCCGACGCGCTGGAGGCGCGCCCCGACGCGATGATCTGCACGGGACGCTCGGACTATCCCAACCAGGTCAACAACGTCCTTTGCTTCCCCTACATCTTCCGCGGCGCCCTCGACGTGTCCGCCACCGCGATCAACGAGGAGATGAAGCTCGCGGCGGTGCGCGCCATCGCCAGCCTGGCGCAGGAGCCGCCCTCCGAAATGGTCGCCCGCGCCTATGGCGGCACGGCGCGGCTCTACGGCAAGGATTCGCTGATCCCCTCGCCCTTCGATCCGCGGCTGATCCTGCGCATCGCGCCCGCGGTGGCCAAGGCGGCGATGGACTCAGGGGTCGCCCGCAAGCCGATCCGCGACTTCGACGGCTACATGGACGAGCTGAACCGCTTCGTGTTCCGCTCCGGCCTTCTGATGAAGCCGCTGATGACCGCGGCGCGCAAGGACCCCAAGCGCGTCATCTACACCGACGGCGAGGAGGAGCGCGTGCTCTCCGCCGTGCAGACCATCGTCGAGGAGCGCATCGCGCATCCGATCGTCATCGGCCGGCCCGACGTGATCGAGACGCGGGTGAAGCGCTACGGGCTGACGATCCGCCCCGGCCGGGACTTCGCCATCGTCGACCCCGAGGACGACCCGCGCTACCGCGAGTACGTGCAGACCTATCTCGACTGCGCCGGACGGATGGGCGTGACGCCGGCCTCGGCGCGGCTACTGGTGCGCACCAACGCCACCATCATCGCCGCGATCGCGGTGAAGCGGGGCGACGCCGACGCGATGATCTGCGGGTTCGTCGGTGGCTTCCACAAGCGGCTGCGCTCGATCCGCGAGATCATCGGCATGGCGCCCGGCGTCCACGACTTCTCCGCCGTGTCGATGCTGATCGCCAACAAGGGCCAGCTGTTCATCACCGACACCCAGGTGCAGCACGACCCCAGCGCCGAGGACATCGCCGAGATGGCGCGACTGACCGGCTCGCTGGTACGCCGCTTCGGGCTGGAGCCGAAGGTGGCGCTGCTGTCGCACTCCGACTTCGGCTCGGACGACTCGCCTTCGGCGTGCAAGATGCGCGACGCGCTGGCGCTGCTGCGCCGCTCCTCGCCCGACCTCGAGGTCGACGGCGAGATGCAGGCGGACACGGCGCTGAGCCAGCTGGTGCGCGACCGCGTGCTGCCGGGCTCGACGCTGAAGGGCGAGGCCAACGTGCTGGTGATGCCCAACATCGAAGCCGCCAACATCTCGGCGCAGATGGTGAAGATGATGACGCAGGCGCTCTCCGTCGGCCCGATCCTGATCGGCGCCGCCCAGCCCGCGCACATCCTCACCACCACCACCACGGCGCGCGGTATCCTGAACATGACGGCGCTGGCCGTGGTCGAGGCGCAGGAAGCGGCAACCAGGGCGGCGGTGGGGGGCGCGAGCGTCGCGCAGGCGCCGGCGACGATGGGGTAGCGAGGAGGTCAGGGGACAAAGGCCGAAGCGGTGCGCCCCCTCCACCGTGCCGCGCACGGTTCCCCTCCCCCGCTCCGCTCCGCTGCGCAGGGGAGGATATCGCCAGCGAATCAGCCCGGTCTTCTGGAGCACTCGCCACAAGCGTTGAAGGCTCTAGCCGCCGCGCACGTTAGGATCGGACATGGGGAAGTCGGAAGACGAGTGGCGCGATGCCGTCGCGAAGTACGTCAAGGCGAAGATGAAGGAGGCTGGCGTGACCTATGTCGAGATGGTGCGCCGGCTTGAGCAGCACGGGTTCAGCGAGTCCGAAAGATCGCTGACGATGAAGCTCAAGCGAGGGGCCTTCGCGGCGACCTTTCTAATGGCCTGTCTTGTCTCGCTTGAGCTTGAAGGAGTACGGCTGGAGGAGCTTTAGTTCATTCCGGCGCTCGCATGTTCGATCAGATAAGGCAGGTTGCCGTTGCCGCATTGGCAGGCTTTGTGTTCAGCTTTCTAGCTGTCGCCCTTTGGATCGTTCATAAGTCGCCGCCTGGGCAAGTAACTCCCATAATCTATGAACGCTGTGACAACTGCAAGATTGAGGTAAAAGAAGACAAGACCTTTCTTGCCGCCCTCGAAAGCGATCCTGTTGCGGCGTTCACGGCACTCCTGTTTGTCGCCACCGTTGTTCTTGCAGGCGTCACTGTCGGATTGTACCGCGAAGCTAAAAACGCGAGCAAAGAACAAGCTACTTTGACGCGGGAGTCTCTGGCTAAAGCCGAGCGAAGCGCGCAGGCTGCCGAGCGGGCTTTGGAGGGTGTTGATGCTCCCTTCATTTCCGTTTTGATTGATATTAACGCAGTGAAGCACAATTATCTCGGAGGAGGTGTCGCTATACAGTATAAAGATTTCGATCGTCTTATCGTCTATAAGCTTACAAATTTTGGCAAATCCCCCGCTTTCGTGCTGGAAGTTTACAGGGGCTTGCTTGTGTCTCGCGCAATACCACAATCTTTGCCGTTCCCGCCTCTTCAGAGTAATTTATCCAAGTTGGGAAGTATCGGGCCTGATAGGGAGACACTGGAATACTCGTTTAGCAGAGATGAGGTTACCGCTGCGGGAGGGGATGAGAACGATAGGTGGGAAAATTTTCCTGCAGACAACACACTCTGGATCATTTTTCAAATACGTTATCGTGACGCAGTTGGTTCGCAGTTCGTCTCTGGTCATACATTTGCCTTCAACGCTGCTCGAAAAGATTTCTACGCTCAAGGCGGCACTAAGTATAATTATCGCCGCAAACTGACAGAGGATGAGCTTGCCGCGATGGTGGAACGAGACGCGTAGCACCGCCACCGCGGTCCGCACCCACACGACCTAAGACCCCGCCCTCGGCTCCTTCCGTGACCGGAAATCCCAGCCGCGATCGAAGCGGGGGGAGCGCTCGCCGCCGGGGATCATAGCGAGCCTCAGCATGTGACGGCGAGGGCGTCACCTCGCTTGTGGCGGATGCTCCAGAAGACCGGAGCGGCGCTGATCGCAAGCCATCCTCCCCTGCGC
>CALMRL010000090.1 GCA_937873345.1 uncultured Beijerinckiaceae bacterium
GCGAGGCGCGCTCGCCGAAGCGGCCGGTGCCGAGCGTCACCGAGCCAACGACGAAGCCGAGTTCGACCACCACGACGATGCCGACCAGCGCGCCCACGGTGAGGTGCTTGAGGAAGCCCTGGCGCAGCTCGGCGAAGTCGACGTCGAGCATCATCACCACGAACAGGAACAGCACCGCGACGGCGCCGACGTAGACGACGACGAGGATCATCGCCAAGAACTCGGCTTCGAGCAGCAGGAACAGCCCGGCGGCGTTGACGAAGGCGAGGATCAGGAAGAGCACGGAATGCACCGGGTTCTTCGAGGCAATCACCATCAGCGCAGAGGCGATGAGGACGGTCGAGAAGAGGTAGAAGAAAAACGGCGTGGCGCTCATGTCGCGCTATGTCCCTGCGCGGCACGATCCGCGTCCCTATCACTGGCCGGCATGGTCAACCTCGGTCGCCGCGGCGATGCCGCGACGCAACAGGCGTCAGCGGTATGGCGCGTCGAGAGCGAGATTGCGAGCAATTTCGCGCTCCCAGCGGTCGCCGTTCTCGAGCAGACGCTCCTTGTTGTAGTACAATTCCTCGCGCGTCTCGGTGGAGTATTCCGCGTTCGGCCCTTCCACGATGGCGTCGACCGGGCAGGCCTCCTGGCAGTAGCCGCAGTAGATGCACTTCACCATGTCGATGTCGTAGCGCGTGGTGCGCCGCGTGCCATCGTTGCGGCGCGGGCCGGCCTCGATGGTGATAGCCTGCGCCGGGCAGATCGCTTCGCAGAGCTTGCAGGCGATGCAGCGCTCCTCGCCATTTGGATAGCGGCGCAGGACGTGCTCGCCGCGATAGCGCGGCGACTGCGGCGACTTTTCGTGGGGGTAGTTCAGCGTCGCCTTGGGCTTGAACATGTAGCGCATCGTCAGCCCGAAGGCGCCGACGAACTCCCGGAGCAGAAGCTGCTTTGCAGCCTGGTCAATTCTCATCGCCTCAATCCTTGGTTGGCGCTAGCGCGCCATCACGCTGCCGAAGCCGGTGAATTCCAGCACGCCGGCGACGATCACGACCATGGCGAGCGACAAGGGCAGGAACACCTTCCAGCCCAGCCGCATCAGCTGATCGTAGCGGTAGCGGGGGACGAACGCCTTCACCATGGACTGCATGAAGAAGACGAGCAGCACCTTCAAGACGAACCAGATCACGCCCGGCACCCAAGTGAAGGGGGCGAAGGGGATCGGCGACAGCCAGCCGCCCATGAACAGCACGACCTGCAGCGCCGCCATGGTGATCATCGCCACGTATTCGGCGAGCATGAACAGCATGTAGGGAGAGGAGGAGTATTCCACCATGAAGCCGGCGACGAGTTCCGACTCCGCCTCGACGAGATCGAACGGCGGGCGGTTGCACTCTGCCAGCCCCGAAATGAAGAAGATCACGAACATCGGGAACAGCGGCAGCCAATACCAGCCCAGGATGCCGAGACGGGTATCCTGCGCCAGCACCACCTCGCTGAGGTTCAGCGTTCCGGCGATCAGCAGCACGGAGACGATGACGAAGCCGATCGACACCTCGTAGGAGACCATCTGCGCCGCCGAGCGCAATGCCGACAAGAAGGGGTACTTCGAGTTCGACGCCCAGCCGCCCATGATGACGCCGTACACCGACAGCGACGAGATGGCGAAGATATAGAGCGTGCCAACGTTGATGTTGGCCACCGCCCAGCCGTTGGCGACGGGAATCACCGCCCAGGCGCCGAGCGCCAGCAGCCCCATCACGAAGGGTGCCAGCAGGAAGACACCCTTGTTGGCGCCGGCGGGGATCACCGGCTCCTTCAGGACGAACTTCAGGAGGTCGGCGAAGGACTGGAACAAGCCCCACGGGCCGACGACGTTGGGGCCGCGCCGCAGCTGCACGGACGCCCAGATCTTGCGATCGGCGTAGAGGATGTAGGCGATGCTGACCAGCAGCACCACGAGCATCGCGACGCTCTTGAGCAACGCAAGGAGCACCTCAACGAAAGCGTGCATGGATGCTCCCCTTGGCGAAACTGATCACTCTCACCTCTACTCCGCGGCGACCTGCATCTGCCCTTGCGCCGCCTTGATGCGGTTGGCGGCGAGGGCCGAAGCTTCCGCCATGGTGCGCGACGAACGGGCGATGGCGTTGGTCTGGTAGAAGTCGACGACCGGCGAAACGAAGGGCTCGCGCCCGATCGCCGAGCCGACATGCGCCGTGAAGTCGGCGACGGGCCCCTCGGCGATCTCATCGATCCGTGCCATGTGCGGATGCGCGGCGAAAAGCTTCACCCTTAGCTGGTTCAACGAGTCGTAAGGCAGCTTGGTACCGAGCGCGTCGGACAGGGCACGCAGGATCGCCCAGTCCTCGCGGGCATCGCCCGGCGGGAAGCTGGCCCGTTCAGCGAATTGCACCCTGCCCTCCGTGTTGACGTAGGTGCCGGATTTCTCCGTATAGGTTGCGGCCGGCAGCACCACGTCGGCGCGCGAGGCGCCGCGATCGCCGTTGGTCCCGACATAAACGGTGAAGGCGCCAGGCTCCACCGCGATCTCGTCGGCGCCATAGAGGAACAGCACGTCGAGCGCCCCCGCCTTCGCCATCGCGAGCGCGTCCATGCCGCCCTCGCCCGGCACGAAGCCGAGGTCGAGCGCGCCGACGCGGGCGGCCGCGGTATGCAGCACGGACAGGCCGCGCCAACCTCCTGGCGCGCTGGCCATCGCGCCGGCAAGGGATGCGGCCTTGGCGAGCACGGCCGCGCCATCGGGGCGCGACAGCGCACCCTGCCCTACCAGCACCAGCGGACGCTCGGCTCGACCGAGAATCTCGGCGAAATCGCGAGGCAGCGCGGCCAGCGTATCGGGACCAGCGCCGAGGTAAAGAGTGGGATAGGTGAGGTCGACGTTCTCGCCGATCACGCCGATCGGGAAGTTGCCCTTCAGCCAGCGCTTGCGGATGCGAGCGTTGAGAACCGGCGATTCCTTGCGAGGGTTGGAGCCGATGATGAGCAACGCGTCGGCGTCCTCGATGCCCTGGACGGTGGCGTTGAAGAGGTAGGAGGCTCGGCCCATCGCGGGATGCAGCTTGGTGCCGTCCTGACGACAGTCGAGGTTCGGCGAGCCGATCAGGCCCATCAGCCCCTGCAAGGCGAACAGGTCCTCGACAGACTGCAGGTCGCCGGCGATGGCGCCGATGCGGGCCGGCGTGGTTGCCTTGACCTTGGCGGCGATGGCGGCGAACGCCTCGGTCCAGCTCGCCGGCTGCAGCCTGCCGTCGCGACGCACCAAAGGACGGTCGAGGCGGCGGCTCTTCAGCCCATCGACCACCTGCCGCGTCTTGTCGGAAATCCACTCCTCGTTCACCGCGTCGTTGATGCGCGGCAGGATGCGCATCACCTCGCGGAAGCGAGTGTCGACGCGGATCGCCGAGCCGAGTGCGTCCATCACGTCGATCGATTGCGTCTTGGTCAGCTCCCACGGGCGCTGGCGGAAGGCGTAGGGCTTGGGCAGCAGCGCGCCGACGGGGCAGAGGTCGGCGATGCAGCCCTGCAGCTCGGAGTCCATCGCGGACTCGAGGTAGGTGGTGATCTCCATGTCCTCGCCGCGGCCGATCGAGCCCATGTCGCCGGTGCCGGCGACCTCGTTGGTGAAGCGGACGCAGCGGGTGCAATGGATGCAGCGATTCATCGAGGTGCGCACGAAGACGCCGATGTACTTGTCCTCGACGGCGCGCTTGTTCTCGGCGAAGCGCGAGGTATCGACGCCGTAAGCCATCGCCTGATCCTGCAGGTCGCACTCGCCGCCCTGATCGCAAATCGGACAGTCGAGCGGATGGTTGATCAGCAGGAACTCCATCACGCCCTCACGCGCCTTGCGCGTCATTGGCGATTTAGTCAGCACCTCCGGCGGCTCGCCGTCCTTGCCGGGACGCAGGTCGCGCACGTTGATGGCGCAGGAGGCCTGAGGCTTCGGCGGCCCGCCCTTCACCTCGACGAGGCACATCCGGCAATTGCCGGCAATCGACAGCCGCTCGTGGAAGCAGAAGCGCGGAATTTCGGCGCCGGCGGCCTCGCAGGCCTGGAGCACGGTGAACTCGGGCGGCACATCAACGATCGTGCCGTCCACGTTGATCTTGGTCACAGACGTCCTTCCCTGATTGCGTCGGCGGCTTTGGCGATGCTGTTCGCCTGCTCCTCAGGCGAGAGCTTGGCAAACGCCTCCAGCATGCCCTTCGTGCTGTCGTCCTCGGTGCATCCATCCCTCTCCGGCTGACCGAAGCGAAGCAGGTTGCCCGACGGGTCCCAGACGTAGAACTCGCGCATCCCCCACTCCCGCGACTGTACGTGGCTGATGCGACCCCCATTCGCGAGCCCGGCAAATTGCCGCTGAAGCTCATCGACATCGTCCACGCGGATGTAGCAGGATGTGTTCTCGGCGATGTGCCGCTCGTCGCATTTCCAGAAGTGCAGCTCGACCCCGTCCCGTTCGACGATGGCGTAGTCCTCCAGCTGCAGCGCGATCCGGAAACCCAGCTCCTCGCGATACCATGCCGCCGCCGCGACGATGTCCAGGGCAGCCAGGATCGGGCAGGCAGAGGTCATGCACGACACGACCGTCGCTCGGTCCGTGCCCTCGACGACCTCGGACTGCTGCACTTCCACCACCCTACTCCGCCGCGATGCCGAAATCGCGGATCGGATCGGAGTGCGGATTGGCGGCATACTGATCAATGCGCCGCTCAATCTCGGGACGGAAGTGCCGGATCAGGCCCTGCACCGGCCACGCCGCGGCGTCGCCGAGCGCGCAGATGGTGTGGCCCTCGATCTGCGTCGTCACCTCCAGCAGCATGTCGATCTCGCGCCGCTGCGCCCTGCCCTCCGCCATGCGCGAGACGACGCGCCACATCCAGCCCGTGCCCTCGCGGCACGGCGTGCACTGGCCGCACGACTCGTGGCGGTAGAAGTACGAGATGCGGGCGATCGCGCGCACGATATCGGTGGAGCGGTCCATCACGATCACCGCCGCCGTGCCGAGCGCCGATTTCAGGTTCTTCAGCGAGTCGAAGTCCATCGGCGCGTCGATGATCTCGTTCGCCGGCACCAGCGGCACCGAGGAGCCGCCGGGGATCACGGCGAGCAGGTTGTCCCAGCCGCCGCGGATGCCGCCGCAGTGCTCGTCGATGAGCTGGCGGAAGGGGATCGACATCGCCTCCTCGACGTTGCACGGCTTGTTGACGTGGCCGGAGACGCAGAACAGCTTGGTGCCCGCGTTGTTCTTGGCGCCGAAGCCGGCGAACCAGGCGGCGCCTCGCTTCAGGATGGTCGGCGCCACGGCGATCGACTCGACGTTGTTGACCGTCGTCGGGCAGCCGTAGAGGCCCATGTTGGCTGGGAACGGCGGCTTCAGGCGCGGCATGCCTTTCTTGCCTTCCAGGCTTTCAAGCAGCGCCGTCTCTTCGCCGCAGATGTAGGCGCCGGCACCGTGGTGGACGTAGATGTCGAACGGCCAGCCGTGGAGGTTGTCCTTGCCGACGAGATTGGCCTCGTAGGCCTGCTCGACCGCCGCCTCCAGCCGCTCCTTCTCCAGAACGTATTCGCCGCGGATGTAGATGTAGCAGGCGTGCGCCCCCATCGCGAAGGAGGCGATCAGGCAGCCCTCGATGAGGAGCTGCGGATCGTGCCGCATGATCTCGCGGTCCTTGCAGGTGCCCGGCTCCGACTCGTCGGCGTTGACGACGAGATAGGAGGGCCGCGCCGGATCAGGCTTGGGCATGAACGACCACTTCATGCCGGTCGGGAAGCCGGCGCCGCCGCGCCCGCGCAGGCCGGACGCCTTCATCTCGGCGATGATCCAGTCCTTGCCCTTCTCGATCAGCGCCTTGGTGCCGTCCCAGGCGCCACGGCGGCGGGCGGACTCGAGGTCCCAGCCGTCGAAGCCGTACAGGTTGGTGAAGATGCGATCGCGGTCGTGCAGCATCAGGGTTTCTCGGTGTGGGCGGCGGTGCCGCCGCGGCCGGCTTCATCGTCGCCCGCTTCGCCATGCTCGGGCTCATGGCCCGGCTTGGCCGACGGCCCGTCGCGTTCGCCGCCGGCGGCGACCTGGGCGTCGTGGCGCTTGTGCTGGACGTCGGAGATCGCCGGCTCGGTGCGGCGGGTGCCGACATCGACGTAGTCCGGCTCGGCGACATTCTCGGACTGCCGCAGCTCGCGGTGCGCCAAACCGTCGTTCGGAGAGACGCCGTTCGCTTCCGTGCGCTCGTGGGTTTGGTCGCCGTGGTGCGGCGAGTCAGGGTGAGGCTCGGACGGCATGGCACCGTCGTGTCCTGGCCCGGAACGGCCGTCGCGACCGTAGAAATCGGCAAGCGCGGTCAGGCCGTCGGCCATCTCGGAGGAGCGACGCCCCGCCTGCGAGCCGCGCTGCACCGGGCGCCCGGCGGCGAGATCATCGAGCACCCGCTCGAAGTTCTCGGGCGTGAGGTCCTCGTAGTAGTCCTCGTTGATCTGCACCATCGGCGCGTTGCAGCAGGCGCCGAGACACTCAACCTCCAGCCAAGCGAACATGCCGTCGGCGCGCACCTTCCTCATCGGCCCGACCACGCGCTCCAGCACCGCCTTGATCCCGTCCGAGCCGCGGATCATGCAGGGCGTGGTGCCGCAGAGCTGGATGAAGTAGCGCCCAACAGGCTCCAGGTTGAACATGGAGTAGAAAGTCGCGATCTCCAACGCGCGGATGTAGGGCATGCCGAGACGACGCGCGACCTCCTCGATCGCGGGCTTGGGCAGCCAGAAATCATGCTGCTTCTGCGCCCTCCACATCAGCGAGAGTACGGCGGAGGCTTGGCGTCCTTCAGGGTACTTGGCGATTTGTTTGTCGGCCCAGGCGGCGTTCTCGGGCGTGAAGCTGAAGGTGGCGGGCTGTTCGGCAGCGAGGCGGCGAACGGACATCAGCGATGCTTCTGCCGTTCGTCGTCAGCGGCTGCACGGCACTTCCAAAAAATGCCCCCTGCGACCAGCTTACCTTTAAAACGGTCGATGGCAGGCGTATTATCGCAGGTACAAACGTGATCGGTCAGGACGAACAGCTCAAATCCAACGCCCTCACCTGAAGTAATTTCCTCAAAGGATGGCGGAAGGCGATGCAGCCCTTCGAAGCGGTCGCAGCTGTCAGCGTTCACCTGCATCAAAGCGACCGTCGCTAGAAGTGGCGGGATTAACGGCGCCATTACCGATCGACCTCGCCGAACACGATATCGATCGATCCCAAGATCGCCCCCACGTCCGCCAGCATCGAACCGCGGCACAGGAAATCCATCGCCTGCAAGTGGGCGTAGCCTGGCGCGCGGATCTTGCAGCGATACGGCTTGTCGCCGCCGTCGGAGACGAGGAACACGCCGAACTCGCCCTTGGGCGCTTCCACCGCGGCGTAGACCTCGCCCGGCGGCACGTGGAAACCCTCGGTGTAGAGCTTGAAGTGGTGGATCAGCGCCTCCATCGAGCGCTTCATCTCGGCGCGCGAGGGCGGCGTCACCTTGCCGTCCTTGGCCTTCACCGGGCCCTGCCCCGTCGGTGACAGCAGCTTCTCGACGCACTGCTTCATGATCTTGCAGGACTCGTACATCTCCTGCATGCGGATCACTTGGCGCTCGTAGCTGTCGCCGTGCTTCCCCACGGGAATATCGAACGCCATCTCCTCATAGCACTCGTAGGGCTCGGCGCGGCGCAGGTCCCACGGCGCCCCTGAGGCGCGCAGCACCGGGCCAGAGAAGCCCCAGCGCCAGCAGTCCTCCAGGCTCACCACCCCGATGTCGACGTTGCGCTGCTTGAAGATGCGGTTCTCGATGAAGAGGTTCCAAAGGTCGTCCATGACCTTCGGAAAGGTCAGGCACCACGCGCCGATGTCCTCGATCAGCTTGCGCGAGCAGTCGATGTGCACGCCGCCGGGCCGGAAGTAGTTGGCGTGGAGCCGCGCGCCCGAAGCGCGCTCGTAGAAGATCATCAGCTTCTCGCGCTCCTCGAAGCCCCATAGCGGCGGCGTGAGGGCTCCGACGTCGAGCGCCTGCGTCGTCACGTTCAGCATGTGGCCAAGGATGCGGCCGATTTCGCAGAACAGCACGCGGATGAGCTGCCCGCGGCGCGGCACCTTGATCCCCATCATCTTCTCGATGGCGAGGCAGAAGGCGTGCTCCTGGTTCATCGGCGCGGTATAATCGAGCCGGTCGAAGTAGGGGATGTCCTGCAGGTAGGTGCGCGCCTCCATCAGCTTCTCGGTGCCGCGGTGCAGCAGGCCGATGTGCGGGTCGACGCGCTCAACGATCTCGCCGTCGAGTTCCAGCACCAAGCGCAGCACTCCGTGCGCCGCAGGATGCTGCGGGCCGAAGTTGATGGAGAAGTTGCGGACCGGCGGCACGACGGTCTGCACGCCCATGTCGTGGGGCAGGACGCCTTGGGGGAAAGCCGTGCCCTCGAGAAGCGGAGCGCTTTTGGTCATAGAAACCTCGTTCGCGGTTGCGCCGTCACAGCTTGAACTCGCCGCCGGCGGCCTTCACCTTGGCCTCCACGTCGGCGAAGTAGCCCGGCAAGATGGAGCGCACCATGTTCGGCAGCGCCGCCATCACCTTCGGCATCTTGGACAAAATGCTCGCCCCTTCGGGCGAGGAGTAGAACGTGTCGAGCGCCATCAACTCGGCGGGCGTGAAGCTCTGCAGGGCATTGACCATGTCCATGTCGAGGATCAACTCCGCGCGCGCCTTCAACGATTGGGTGGCGAGCGCCTTGAACTGCGAGAGCTTCTCCGGCGTCGCTGAGGGGTTCTGCTTGGCGAGCTGCTGACCGACGGCGGCGTCCATGTTGGCCATCATCTGGTCGAGGCCGGAGCGCACGCTAGGCAGGGCGAAATAGTGCCGTGCCGCGACGACGGCCTTGGGGTCGAAGCCGGCGATCTGCTTCTGCAGCGCCTCCTTGGTCGGCGGAGCCGGCACGTCGTCGGCGCGGGCGGGCGCGGCCGGCAACGACAAGCCGAGAAGCGCAACGCCGAGCGCGGCAGCTCCGAGGCGTCTCACCGCTGCCCCCCCTGCGAGCCGGCCTTCTCGTCACCGGGCAGCACGTATTGCCCCGAACCCTCCCAAGGCGACAGGAAGTCGAAAGAGCGGAACGCCTGGTTCAGGTTGACCGGCTCCGTCACCACCCGCTTCTGCTCGTCGTCCCAACGCACCTCGACGTATCCCGTCATCGGGAAATCCTTGCGCAGCGGATGACCCTCGAAGCCATAGTCGGTGACGAGTCGGCGCAGGTCGGGATGGCCGGAAAAGAAAACGCCGAACAGGTCCCACCCCTCACGCTCGAACCAGTTGGCGGCGGGGTAGACGCCCGTCAGCGAAGGGACCGGCGTGCGCTCGTCCGTCTCGACCTTGAGGCGGATGCGGCGGATGTACTTCGGCGAGAGGAGATGCGTGACGATGTCGAAGCGACGCTCGCGCTCGGGGTAATCCACCGCGGTCAGGTCGATGAAGCAGACGAAGCGGCACTTCGGATCGTCGCGCAGGAAGGTGACGGGCTCGACGCAGCGCGCGGGGTCGAGGTGCAGGCACAGCTCGTCGTAGCTGATCGCTTGGCGCGTCACGGCGCCAGGCAGCGCGCCGGCGACGTATTCGCCGAGCGCCTTCAGCTCGTCCAACGCTTGCTTGCCCGTGCTCATCGATGGTCCCTGTCAGCAGCGCTTGAAGCCGGCAGCCTCAACGCTCGATCGTCCCCGTGCGGCGGATCTTCTTCTGCAGCAGCAGCACGCCGTAGAGCAGCGCCTCCGCGGACGGGGGACAGCCGGGGATGTAGATGTCCACCGGCACGATGCGGTCGCAGCCGCGCACGGTCGAGTAGGAATAGTGATAGTAGCCGCCGCCGTTGGCGCAGGAACCCATCGAGATAACGTAGCGCGGCTCCGGCATCTGGTCGTAAACCTTACGCAGGGCCGGGGCCATCTTATTGGTCAGGGTACCGGCGACGATCATCACGTCGGACTGCCGCGGCGAGGCGCGAGGCGCGAAGCCGAAACGCTCGACATCGTAGCGCGGCATCGACACCTGCATCATCTCGATCGCGCAACAGGCGAGACCGAAGGTCATCCACATCAGCGAACCGGTGCGCGCCCAGGTGATGAGGTCGTCGGCCGAGGTGACGAGGAAGCCGCGATCAGCGAGCTCGTCGTTGATCTGCAACACGTAAGGATCGGTTGCCGGGTTGCGGCCGGGATGGATGACCCCCGTGGAGGGGGCCGGCGTGGTCTGCGGGCTCGCGGAGATCACTCCCATTCGAGCGCACCTTTCTTCCATTCGTAGATGAAACCGACGGTCAGCACACCCAGGAACACGATCATCGACCAAAACCCGAAGTGCCCGACGCGCTTGAAGGCGGCGGCCCAAGGGAACAGGAAAGCGACCTCGAGATCGAAGATGATGAACAGCAGCGAGACCAAGTAGAATCTAATATCGAATTTCATCCGCGCATCGTCGAAGGCGTTAAAGCCGCACTCGTAGGCCGACAGCTTCTCGGGATCGGGCGACTGGTAGGCGACCAGGAAAGGCGCCACGAGCAGGGCGCCCGAGATCACCGCCGACACGGCGATGAAGACGACGAGGGGCAGGTAGTCACCGAGGATGCTTTGCATCGAACCGCCTCCGCGCGACCGGCGGCCGCGAGCTCAACCGAGATCCGTTCCAGACTGGGTGCGACATGGGTTAGCTCACGGAACATGGCAAGACAAGCAAGCTCGGGCCCACGGGAGCGACTGCGCGCCGGATCATGCGCCGCAGCGGCGGGACGCGGCCGCAAGCCGCGCGTTGATGGCGAGGATCGCATCGGGAGACCGACATGGCCATCGCCATCACCACCGTCGTCGTGCTGCTCGTCGTCTTCTTCGCCACCGTTCACGTGGCCCCGCAGTACCGCCGGGCGGTGGTGTTCCGGCTCGGCCGCTATGTCCGGACGGCGGGTCCGGGGGTATATTTCACTCTGCCCTTTCTGGAATGGCGGGTGATCACGGACATGCGTATCCTGACCACGGCGGTTGAGCCGCAGGAGGCGATCACCCGCGACAACGTGCCGATCAAGATCGAGGCGGTGATCTGGCGCCGCATCATCGATCCCGCCGTCAGCGTCATCACCGTGGACAATGTGATGAGCAGCGTCGTGCAGGTCGCGGTGACGGCGTTGCGCAACGTCATCGGCCAGCACACGCTCGACGACGTGCTGAAGTCCCAGGACGCGATCGGCGCCGCGCTGCAGGCCTCGATCGACGAAGTCACCGAACCTTGGGGCGTGCGCGTCGAGCGCGTGCAGATGAAGAACGTCGAGATCCCCGATAGCATGCAGCGCGCCCTGGCGCAGGAGGCCGAGGCGCTGCGCGAGAAGCGGGCGCGGCAGATCAAGGCGGAGGCCGAGGTCGACGCCGCCAAGCTGCTGCGGCAGGCGGCGGAGACGATCATGGTCAGCCCCGCCGCCCTCGAGCTGCGGCGGATGCAGATGATCCAGGAGGTCGGGGCCGAGCAGAACACCATGACGATCATCATGATGCCGAGCGAGTTCGTGGAGATGGCGCGCGCCTTCACCGCCAAGGTCGACCGCGAGATCGCGCGCGATGGCGACCCGAAGTGACGCCGCGCCGGCGTGAGCCCCTAGAAGTGCAGGTTGAGGCCGACCGCCGCGCCGGTGCCGGCGGCATCGCCGTTGTAGTTCTGCACCCGCGTCTTCTCCGCGGTGTCGTTGTTGCCCTGCCACTTGAAGCCGAGGCTGATCGGATCGCTGGTGGAAGGCGCAGCGGCGGGCGAGGTCGGCGGCCTGGCCGGGACTTCGGGCAGGGCGGCCCGCTCAGCCGGTAGCGCCGACGGCCGCGACGCCGGTTGGGCGGTGGCGTGCCTTCGCATCTTGCCGGCATGTTTGCCGGCGTGCTCGGGCTTCGCTTTGGCGGGCGGGGCGCTGCCCGGCTCGCCGAGCGGCCCGGCAAGCGGACCCTGAGGCTCCTGCTCCGCCGCCTGTGCCGACGCCGCCAGCAGCGCGGCGGCAAAC
>CALMRL010000091.1 GCA_937873345.1 uncultured Beijerinckiaceae bacterium
CGCTGCTGCGGCGCGGCGACCTGCCGGCCGACGTGCGGATCGCCCTCGTCGCCGCCGCGTCGCGCACGCTGGCCGCGCTTGTCGCCGAACGCGGCTGGCTGAGCGGGGCGCGGATGGAGCGCATCGCAGTCGAGGCGCGCGACCGCGCGACCGTGGCCATCGGCGTCGAAGTCGCAGCGGGACAGCGAGCCGCCCTGGCCTCGCACCTGCGCGAAACAGGGCAACTCACCGTGGGTCTCGCCTTCCGCTCCATCCTCAGCGGCGGCCTCGACCTGTTCAGAGCCGTCCTTTGCGAATTGACCGGCATCGCGCCTGGGCGTGTCGATGCTCTGCTGCGTGCCTGCGGAAGCACCGGCTTCGCTGCGCTCTACCGCGACGCCGGCCTCCCCGAAGAACTGTTGCCGGCGTTTCGCGCCGCCCTGCGGGCGGCGACGGGCGTCGTTCCCTCCGAGCGATCCGGTCTGTCGCTCGCGGCCGTCACGCGGGTGATCGCTTCGTGCGAGGGCCTCGACGACGCCGCGCTCGACAGGCTGATCGTCATGCTGCGGCGCTTCGAGGCGGAAGCAGCGCGCGATGAGGCGCGCGCCCGCGCCGGCGCGACGCCCGTCACGCGATCACCGCCGGCGGAGCCGCTGCTGCTGCCGGCCCTCGACACCGCGCAACCGCACCGCGCCGGAGCCGCGCGGCTCGATCATCGCCAGCCGCGATACACCATCGACCTTGCTGCCATCGAAGCGCAGCTCCACGCGGCTTGAACCATCGGACCGGAAAAGGCGTCAGCGGTTTGCGGAGCATCCGACGCGGCACAGGAGGTAAAGCCTCGGAGAAAGTCCGCGACCAGATCCGATGATCGAGGTCTCAGCCTCTCTCCATCAGCCCCGTGGCCTTGGCGTGGTAGAGGTGCAGCAAGGTCTTGACGTCGATGATCTCGCCGCGCTCGACCCAGTCCAGCGCCCCGTCGAGCGTCGTCTCGATCACCTCGATGTCCTCGCCCTCGTCGACCAAGCCGCCGCCGGCTGCGATGCGATCCTCCGCCGTGTAGGGCGCCACGAAGAAGGTCATGCGCTCGCCGAAGGAGCCGGGCGACGAGTACGCCTCGAACAGCCGCCGCGGTGTCCCTGAGAGGCGGATGCCGCACTCCTCCTCGGTCTCCTTGATGATGCGGGTGAGCGGATCGGCGCCCTCCAGCTTGCCGGCGCAGGTCTCGATCAGAGCATCGCGACCGTCCTTGAGGAAGGCGACGCCACGGAACTGCCGGATCAGGATGATCGTGCCGCGCGCCCGGTCGTAGGGAAGGATGGAGGCGCCGTCACCCGTGTCGAGGATCTCGCGGGTCAGCGTGCCCATATCGCCGTCGCGGCGGCGGCGGCGGAAGACAATGCGCTCCAGCCGGCCAAAGCCCTCGTGGATCAGCCGACGCTCGGTGATTTCGATCGAGTCGCTCAAGGGACCAAAATCCTCGACCACGGCCTGCCCGGCAGCTCTCGATCAGTAGCCGAACTGTTCGAGCAAGATGCGCTCGTCCAGCGAATAGCCGGGATCGTGGAGCAGGACCAGGCCGGTCGCGAGGTCCATCGCGATCTCCACCCGCACCACGTCGCGCACCTCGAAGTGGTCGGCGACCGCGGACACCGGGCGCTTCTCGCCTTCGAGCACATCGACCGCCACCTCCGCGGCATCGCGCAGCAGCGCGCCGCGCCAGCGTCGCGGGCGGAACGCCGAGATCGGCGTGAGCGCCATCAGCGAGGTGTTGAGCGGCAGGATCGGTCCGCCGACCGACAGGTTGTAGGCGGTGGAGCCGGCAGGCGTCGCGACCATCACCCCGTCGGCAATCAGCTCCGGCATCCGCTCGACGCCGTCGATGGAGATGCGCAGCTTCGCCGCCTGGTAGGTTTGGCGCGACAGGAACACCTCGTTGATCGCCCGCGCCTCCAAGACCTCTCCCGCCGCGGTGGTCGTGCGCATCACGAGGGGATGGATGATCGAGGGCTGAGCGGCCTGGAGCCGCTGCAGCAGGTCCTGTCCCCCGCCTTCCCGCGCATCGTTCATCAGGAAGCCGACCGACCCGCGGTTCATGCCGAAGATCGGCAGGCCGGAGCCCATGAAGCGGTGGAGGGACTGCAGCATCAGGCCGTCGCCGCCCAATGCCACCACCACCCCCGCCTTATCGGGGGCGGCATCGCCGTAGGCCGCGGTCAGGCGCTCGCGCGCCACCTCCGCCTCGGGCGATCCGGACGACACGAACGCGATGCGGTTCTGCCACGTGGCACCGTCGCGATCAGGAGTGGCGCGATCAGGAATGGCGCGGGTCCCGGGCGGGAAGATGTGACGAGACTAGCCGCACACTCCCGGCGGAGCAAAGGGTGCGGCGCGACGGAGCATTCGCTGCCGGGGCAGCTCGTCAGAAGCGTTCGCGAAGGGCGTGGCGATGGCGACGGACGTGATGGACCGCGCGTCGCGTCACTTCCGTGCCGTAGATCGGCTGATCGACGAACAGCTCGATCTCGGCACGCGCCGGCACGGCGACACAGGCCCCGCCGTAGCTCGGCTCGAAGCCGGGCGAGCAGTAGTATTCCACCCTATGGATCGTCGGAGCGCCGGGCAAGCCGCCCACCGGACCACTCATCGCAAACAGACCCGCCGCCGGCAGGCCGACCGCCGCCTGCGCCGTGCCGGCGGTGAATGCGAGGGCCAGCGCGAGACCGGCTGCGAGGCGCGTCATCATGTGTTCCCGATCGGGAGCGACGCCCGAAACGGCCCGCTCATCGCCCTGCGCCAGCCTAACCGATCGCGATCGACCCTCCCAGGCGAACCGAAGCGCGTCCACGCGCTTTGCCGCGACCTGTGCCCCCGCTGCAATAGCCGCAGCCGCCGGGCCGCTCACGGGCCGGTGCTGGCGACGATCGAGAGGTGGTCGAGCAACGCGTTGGGATCGTTCAGCAACTCGGCATCGGCGGCGCCGAGCCCGTCGGCGCTGGTGACACCGATGTGCAGCGGCTGTTTGGGATCGGCGATGAAGCGGGCGATCGCATCCTCCACCGGCTTCAGCTTCGCCGGATCGCCGGCCAGCACCGGCAGCTTGTTGCGGACGAGGTCGATCGCGTTCTCGCGCTCCTGCGCGACGCCGATGCCGTCCTGCGTCGCGCGGTAGGCGAGCAGCCTATCAACCAAGCCGACATCGACAACCGCGAGATCGATGCCCTTGAACGTCATCGCGGCGACCGCGGCCTTCTGCGTATCGACATCGCGCGAGATGATCGCGTCGGTCACCTTGCCGAGCTGCAGCTTCACCGTGGCCTTGCCCATGCCGACGCCGTTCACCGTCCAGTCGTCGATCGCCAGCGCCTGCGCTGCGGCGTCGTAGCTCGTCGTGACATGGCTCGAAACGTCGAGCTTGGGATAGCCGAGCGCGATCAGCATCGGCGACATGTCGGGGCGGATCGTGACTTGGAGATCGTCGACCTGCATCGTGCTCCGGGGCGGCAGGCCGTCGATCTTCGATCCCTCGACGGAGAGGCCGGCATGGTTGAACTCGAAGGTCAGACGCTTCGCGGGCTGCCCGTCCTCCGCGGTGTCGACGTCGAAGGACATGCCCGACAGGTCGAGGCTGCCGATAGCCGGCGCGGTCTTGCCATCGAGGGTCGGCGGCAGCCGGAGGTCCTTCAGTTCGGCGCTGGGAAGCGACACGTGATTCGCATCCTGATCGTAGTGCAAGACCTGCAGGGTGGCGTCGCCAATCTGGCGGTCATGGACATCGGTGACCGTCAGGCGCGCGACCCGCACCGGCCCGTCCTTGGCCGCCTGCGCCGGCGTCACCACGAGATCGTCGGCCTGCAGGAGGTCGACCGAAACGGACGCGGCGATGTCGCCGACGAAGGCGTCCACGGCCGGGTCGCCGGGCTTGCCGGTGGCGAGCAGCATGCTGCGCGCCTGGCTGCTCAGGCCGAGCGGGCGCGCCTTCAATCCCGCTTCCTTCAACGATGCCAAGGTCACGCTCGGGCCCTGGTCGCCGTCGTGCAGCCTGATCGCGCTGACGACGAGGGACTGCGCGAGAATCTGCTGCGCTTCCCGATCGTCCGTGCGGGTGACGGTGGCGACGTGCACGATCTGGCCCATGTCGACGCCCGTCATCTGTAAGCCGCCGGTTTCGGCGATACTGGTGCCCTTGGCCGATTTCGTTTTGAGGATCCCCGGACCGGCGCTGCCCACCGCCGCCGTGCCGCCCGCGATCGAGGCGAACAGCACCTGCTGCTGGTCCCAATGCTGCTCGAAGTCGCCCTGCACCGTGTCGGCCTTGATCTCGGGCATCGCGATCGAGGCCGCGTTGAGGCGCCGAAGCCTCGCCTCGATGGTCTCGCTGCTGTTGACGTCGAGCAACGCGGCGACATCCGCGTCGCTCAGCGTCGTGCCCGCGATCTCGATCTTCGGGATCGTGTAGGTGACCCCCTCGTAGGTGATGACGACGTTCTCGGCGTCGGCAACGCCGGGAGCCTGCCCCGTCGGCCGGCCTGTCTGACCCGATGCGACGCCCGGCGCGACTTCTTCCGGCGCGCCCCCAGCCTTCGGGAAGGCCTGCGCCGACGGCACGAGCAGCGAGGCAAGGGACGCGACGACGCTCCGCCTGGCCGCGAGGTGCAGCCGACCGATGCGCAGCCGGGTCCGCGGGGCGTCGAAGGCGATGCCGCGCAGGGTGAGGCCGCCATCGAGGACGTCGAACGACGCATCGGCGACGGTGAGACCGGGCCGGCCGTCGATCAGGCGCGCCAGCGCGGTGCGGGCCTGCATCTCAGCGCCAAGGCCGGCGCACAGCAGGGCTGTCAGCCCGGCCGCCGCGGTCACGCCGGCAAGCTTGATCGGACCTGGACTCACGGGCGTCATCTCCTCATCGGCCGCCGGGCGTGCCGGCTTGGCGATCCGCACCCTTTTCGGGGAGGTGAGGTGTCGATGCAAGGCGCCATGACCCGCTGCCCCGCGCAGCGTCAGCCGAGAGCCTTGCGCGCCACCTCAGATCGCGAAGGAGGTGCCGCAGCCGCAGGAGGCGGTCGCCTGGGGATTGCTGATCTTGAAAGCCTGACCCATCAGGTCGCTGACGAAATCCACGGTCGAGCCGCGGAGGTACTCGAGCGACATGGCGTCGACGAGCAACACGGCACCCTCGCGCTCGACGACGAGGTCCCCGTCGTCCGCCTCGGTGACGATCGTGTAGGTGTACTGGAAGCCCGAGCAACCGCCGCCGTCCACGCCGATCCGTAGCCGCGCGTCCGGACCCTCGCCGCTGAGGATCGCGGCGATGCGCTTCGCCGCCGACGCGGTCAACGTAACCGTCGGCCCCGCCGCGCCGCTGCCCTCCCTCGACGGTTCCGCGCCGCGGGGGTCCTGTCCGATAAAGCCAGCATCCATCTCGACGACCTGTCCTGATTGCCGCGATCCGTCCGCGGAGCCGCGCCCGACATGCGTCGGGATGGGGATCGCATCGGCCGTCCCCTTGCGCGACTTCTCCACCCTAGATACGTGCGAGCCCGCAGCGGCGCAATGAACGGGCGGACAGCCGAGCGCTCGGCTCCGCCCCCGCGGGATCACCATGGACAGAGCCGCCTATGCCGCCGATCCCAGCCGCAGTCCCGGCCGCCTGCTTCCCGAATCGCGCTCGCCGACCCGCTCCGACTTCCAGCGCGACCGCGACCGCATCATCCACTCGACCGCTTTCCGCCGACTCGCTCACAAGACCCAGGTCTTCGTGCCGCACGAGGGGGATCACTACCGCACCCGCCTGACCCACTCGATCGAGGTCGGCCAGCTCGCCCGCGCCCTGTCGCGCTCGCTCGGTCTCGACGAGGACCTGGCGGAGGCGGTGGCGCTGGCCCACGACCTCGGCCACACCCCCTTCGGCCATACCGGCGAGGAGGTGCTCGATGCGCTGATGGCGGGGGCGGGCGGCTTCGACCACAACGCGCAGACGCTCCGCATCGTCACCAAGCTGGAGCGCCGCTACGCCGCTTTCGACGGGCTGAACCTCGCCTTCGAGACGCTGGAGGGACTCGCCAAGCACAACGGCCCCTTGCTGCGGCGTGACGGCCAGCCCGTCGCCGCCTACGCCAAGCGCGGCCTGCCCGGCATCTTCCGCGAGGTCGACGCGCTGCGCCCGCTCGGTCTCGACCGTCATGCCACCGCCGAGGCGCAGGCGGCGGCGCTCGCCGACGACATCGCCTACAACGCCCACGACCTCGACGACGGCCTGCGCGCCGGCCTGTTCACGCTCGCGGAGTGCTGCGCCGTGCCCTTCCTCGCCTCGCTCATCGAGGAGATCGCGGCGCGCCATCCCGGCCTCGACGACAGCCGCACGGTGCACGAGCTGGCGCGGCGCATCATCACCCGTTTCGTCGAGGACGTGACGCGCGAGGGCGCAGCGCGGCTCACCGGGCTCTGCAGCGTCGATGAGGTGCGCGACGCTGAACGGCCGGTTATCGCCTTCTCGTCGGCGATGGCGGCGGTGAAGGACGAGGTGAAGGGCTTCCTGTGGGTCCACCTTTACCGATGCCCAGAGCTGGTCGCGATCCGCGAGCAGGCGGCCGAGGTGGTCCGCGACCTGTTCCTCGCCTTCCGCGACCGACCCTCGCTGATGCCGGCGGAGTGGGCGGACAAGGCCAGCCTTTCCGACCACTCCGGCCGGCGCGAGCGGGTCGTCTGCGACTATCTCGCCGGCATGACCGACCGCTACGCCTTGGCCGAGCACCGCAGGCTGTTTCCGGTCACCCCAGCGCTTCGCTACGGCGCGCAGCCGAGCCGGGACTGAAGAGGCCGAGCGGGCAGCGGGCGGCGCTTTGACGCTTCCGCGGTTTCACGATAGGGCGCTTGCCATCTTCCCTGCGGCCGGCGCGAGGCGCCCGGCGCCGCCGGGGACCGCCGCAGCGGAAACCCGATGAACATCTTCGCCCTCTTCCACGAGCGCATCGCCGCCATCCTCGCCGGCTTCGGCGAGAGCGGGCGCCTGCCCATCGCCCTGGAGCCCGCGCGCTTCGTCGTAGAGCCGCCGCGCGACGCGGCGCACGGCGACCTCGCGACCAATGCCGCGATGGTGTTCGCGAGGGAGGCGAAGGCGTCGTTCGGCAGCCCCCGCCAGCTCGCGATCGAGATCGCGGCGGCGTTGACCGCACTCGACGGGGTCGACCAAGCGGAGGTCGCAGGACCCGGCTTCATCAACATACGCGTCAAGCCGGAGGTGCTGGCGGTGGTGCTGCGCGCCGCGCTGATCGACCCAGCGGGCTTCGCTAAGCCCTCAGCGAGGGAAGGAGCGTCGGCCGCTCCCGCGCCCGTCAACGTCGAGTACGTCTCGGCCAACCCGACGGGTCCGATGCACGTCGGCCACGGCCGCGGCGCGGTGTTCGGCGACGCGTTGGCCAGCCTGCTCGCCTTCGTCGGCCATCCCGTGACGCGGGAGTATTATATCAACGACGCCGGCGCGCAGGTCGACACGCTCGCTCATTCCGCCTTCCTGCGCTACCGCGAGGCGCTCGGCGAGACGATCGGCGAGTTCCCGGAAGGGAGTTACCCCGGCGACTACCTCGTACCGGTCGGTGCGTCGCTCGCGGACATCTACGGCGACCGCCTGAAGGACAAGGCGGAGGATGAATGGCTGCCGATCGTCCGCGCTGCCGCCATCGCCGCGATGATGGCGATGATCCGCGACGACCTCGCCGCCCTCGACATCCGCCACGACGTGTTCTTCTCCGAGCGCTCGCTGCCCCACGGCCCGGAGGGCGACGCCGTCGCCGCCGCGATCGCCGACCTGCGGGGCAGGGGTCTCGTCTACCAGGGCACGCTGCCGCCGCCGAAAGGCAAGCCCGGCGAGGATTGGGAGGCGCGCGAGCAGACGCTGTTCCGCTCCACCGACTTCGGCGACGACGTCGACCGTCCGCTCCGCAAGTCGGATGGGTCCTACACCTATTTCGCCGCCGACATCGCCTACCACCGCGTCAAGATCGATCGAGGGGCGCGAGACCTCATCGACGTGATGGGCGCCGACCACGGCGGCTACGTCAAGCGGATGCAGGCGGCGGTGCGGGCGCTCTCGGGCGGCGAGGCCAGCCTTGACGTCAAGCTCTGCCAGCTCGTGCAGCTGGTGCGCGACGGCGAGCCGGTGAAGATGTCGAAGCGCTCGGGCTCCTTCGTCACGCTGCGCGAGGTGGTGGACGAGGTCGGCGCCGACGCCGTGCGCTTCATCATGCTCCACCGCAAGAACGACGCGCCGCTCGAGTTCGACCTGGCGCGGGTGGTCGAGCAGACGCGCGATAACCCCGTGTTCTACGTGCAGTACGCCCACGCCCGCGCCGCGTCGGTGCGGGGCAAGGCGCTCGCCGCCTTCCCCGACCTCGACGTCTCGCCCGCGGCGTTGGCCGAGGCCGACATGACGCTGCTCGCCGATGCCGGCGAGCTCGGTCTCGTCCGCGAGCTGGCGCAGTTCCCGAGAATCGTCGAGCAGGCGGCGCGGGCGCACGAGCCGCACCGCATCGCCTTCTATCTGTATGACCTCGCCTCGCTCTTCCACGCGCAATGGACGCGAGGCAAGGACCAGCCACAATTACGCTTTATTAATGAAGAACATAGAGAAACAACCTGTGTCCGTCTTGCCTTGGTCTCGGCCATCGGCGGCGTCATAGCGGCAGGTCTTGGCATCTTGGGGGTGTCCGCACCCTCCGAAATGCGCTGACGGACGCTTCCGTCGACCGCTGATGCCGAAGGACGGTCGAGGGTGAGGGAGCGTATCCAACGGCGCCAGGCTGCCGCGCGAGGGTGGTGAGTATGAGCGAGCCCGTGTTGAAGCAGCGTCCGACCATCGATCTCGACGACTTCGAGCGGCGACTGCGCCATGCCACCGCAGCGCCCGCGCATCGCGAGGACCCGCTCGCCGAGCTGGCTCGCCTCGTCGGTGAGCCCCACGATCCTTTCGGCAACGTCTTCGCCGCGGAAGCGGCTCCGGCGCGCCCCGCCGGTCAGGAGCCCGCCCACATCCGCGCTTCGCGCTTCGAGGAGCCTCGCGAGCCCGGCTTCGCGCCCGCCGTGCCGCGCCTGGTCGGGGACTTCTCCGCCATCGAGGCCGGGCTGCGCGGCAGCATCCATCATCCGCGGCACCCGGCGGGCCACGGCGCAGGCTATCCCGAGGCCGCCTACGTCCAGGCAGGCCAGCTACCGATCGACAACGAGGGCGAGTGGGCCGGCCTCGCGCCCGGCGAGGGCTATGCCGCGCAAGGGTATGCCGAGGCGCCGCGCGCCGACAGGGGGATGATGCGCCGTCCGATGACCCTGATGGCCGCCTCGATCGCCATCGGCGTGATCGGCATCGGCGCCGCCTTCGCGCTGAAGGGCCGCGTCGCGTCGAGCCCGCGCGAGGTGAAGACGATCATGGCCGACGCCTCGCCCACCAAGGTGCAGCCGCCGCCGGAGGCGCAGAGCGACGCCGACGCCGCTTTCGGCAAGGGCAACGGCACGCAGCCGACGAAGCTCGTCAGCCGTGAGGAGCAGCCGGTCGACATCGGTCAGGCGGTGCAGGACAACGTCGCCCGCGCGGCCCAGATGAATCCGTCAACCGATGCCGCCAGCGTGCCGGTGCCGCCTTCTCCCGGCCAGATGCAGGGCCGCGCCGACGCGATCGGAGCGGAAGCCCAGGGCTTCGGCCTTGCCGAGATGCCGGCGCCCAAGCGGGTCAAGGTCGTCGCAGTCCGGCCCGACGGGAGCATCGTGCCAAGCGACGAGGCCGCGCAGCCCGACCGCGCGACCCCCGTCGCCAAGCCCGCCACGCCGAAGGTCGCAGCCGGCAAGACGACCTCCCGCGTCGCCGCCAAACCGATCGACAAGCCGGCTGAGGAGAAGACGATCGGGCAGATCGCGGCCGACGATGACGCGCCGAAGCCCGCGCGCAAGGTCAAACCGCAGCGCGTCGCGGCGGCCGAGACCGACGATGCCGCCGCGGAGCCGGCGGCGGCGACGTCGGAAGGTGGCAACTTCGCCGTGCAGCTCGCCGCGCCGACGAGCGAGGCCGACGCCAAGGCCGCCTCGTCGCGTTTCTCGAAGAAGTTCTCGGAGGCGCTCGGCGAGCGTCACATCGCGATCCGTAAGGCGGACAGCAACGGCAAGTCGGTGTACCGGGTGCGGGTGTCGAGCCTCAGCCGCGCCGAGGCGAACAGCCTTTGCGACAAGCTGAAGGCCGACGGCGGCTCCTGCTTCGTCGCCAAGAACTAGCGAAACGCCGTGGCTGGTCTTTCGGCCTTCGTTTGCGGATGCCGTGGACCGGCGCTTGATGACGACGAGCGCGCCTTCCTCAAGGAGGCGCAGCCGCTCGGCGTCATCCTGTTCGCTCGCAACGTCGAGGCGCCGGAGCAGGTGCGGGCGCTGACATCGGAGATAAGGCTCGCTCTCGGCCGCGATGACGCGATGGTGCTGGTCGACCAGGAAGGCGGCCGCGCGCAGCGGCTGAAGGCGCCGCACTGGCGTCGCTATCCCGCCGCCGCCCGGCCGAGCACCGCCACGACCGCTGAATCACCGGCGTAGGCACGGTCGCCGATCACGTCGTGGGCGCCGGCCACCGGCACGTCGAGCACCGGCATGCAGTCGACATCGATGCCGACCGCGGCGAGGTCGGACGCCAGCAGGCGGGCGCCGGCGCGCACCGCGGCGAGATAGAGCGCCAGGGCTTCCACGCTCTTCTCC
>CALMRL010000092.1:0-1633 GCA_937873345.1 uncultured Beijerinckiaceae bacterium
CTTCGAGCGACGGCGAGGCCGACCAGAGGATCGCCGCGGCGGCGGTCCGCACCGCCGACCTCGCGCCGCTGCGGCAATGGCTGGACGGCCAGCCGCCCTGGTCCGACCTGCCGTTCATCCTGCTGACCCGCCACGGCGGCGGAGCGGAGCGCAACCCGGCCGCCGCGCGGCTGTCGGAGGCGCTCGGCAACGTCACTTTCCTGGAGCGCCCCTTCCACCCCACCACGCTGATCAGCCTGATGCGCGCGGCGCTGCGCGGGCGGCGCCGGCAGTACGAGGCGCGCGACCGGCTGGAGGCGCTGCGCCTCGGCGAGGAGCGGCTGCGCGACCTCAACGCCACGCTGGAGCAGCGGGTGGCGCGCGAGGTCGACGAGCGCGCGATGACCGAGGAGGCGCTGCGGCAGTCTCAGAAGATGGAGGCCGTCGGCCAGCTCACCGGCGGCATCGCCCACGACTTCAACAACCTGCTCACCATCATCCGCTCGTCGGTCGACCTCCTGCGCCGCCCCAACCTCGCCGACGAGCGCCGCACCCGCTACATGGACGCCGTTTCCGACACCGTGGACCGCGCCGCCAAGCTGACCGGGCAGCTGCTCGCCTTCGCCCGCCGGCAGGCGCTGAAGCCGGAGGTGTTCGAGGTCGCCGGGCGGCTGCGCGCCGTCGCCGACATGCTGGACACGGTGACGGGCTCGCGCATCACCGTCAGCACCGAGCTGCCGGAGCTGCCGTGCTTCATCAAGGCCGCCCTCCGCCAGTTCGAGACGGCGCTCGTCCACATGGCGGTCAACGCCCGCGACGCGATGGACGGCCAGGGCTCGCTGACGCTGCGCCTCGAAGGCGGCCTGTCGATGCCCTCGATTCGCGGCCACGCCGGGGCAAGGGGGCCGTTCGCCGTGGTCAGCCTCGTCGACACCGGCTCGGGCATCGCCCCCGACCGGGTCGCCCCCATCTTCGAGCCGTTCTACACCACCAAGGAGGGCGGCACGGGCACGGGGCTCGGCCTCAGCCAGGTCTTCGGCTTCACCAAGCAGTCGGGCGGCGACGTCGCCGTGGAGAGCGAGCTCGGGCGCGGCACCACCTTCCGCCTGTACCTGCCGGAGGTGGAGGGGATCGTGGACGCGGCGCCTGCGCCGGTGCCGGCCGACGCCGAAGTCGGCGGCAGCGGCCAGAGCGTCTTGATCGTCGAGGACAACGTCGAGGTCGGCCGCTTCGCCTCGCAGATCCTGCAGGACCTCGGCTACGTCACGACCTGGGCGACCAACGCCGAGGACGCGCTGGAGCGGCTGCACGCCGACGCCGGCTTCGACGCGGTGTTCTCCGACGTGGTGATGCCGGGGATGGGCGGGATCGAGCTGGCGAAGCGCGTCCGGCAGCTGTGGCCGCAACTGCCGGTGATCCTGGCGTCGGGCTACAGCCACGTGCTGGCGCAGGAGGGCTCGCACGGCTTCGAGCTGCTGCACAAGCCCTATTCCGCCGACCAGCTGTCCCGCGCGCTTCGCCACGCCTTCCGCGAGCCCGCGGCGTAGGGGCCGGGACGCGCGCCGGCGGCGTCGCGAGGGACGTCAGTACCGCCGGCCGTAGCCGAAGCCGCCGAGACCGCCGACGAGGCGCAGGACGACGAGCAGGATCACCG
>CALMRL010000092.1:1663-2853 GCA_937873345.1 uncultured Beijerinckiaceae bacterium
TGCGCGAGGTGGACGTGGAGCTGCGCCAGCACGTAGTTGCCGATGAAGGCGCCGAGCACGCCGACGACGAGGTCGCCGAGGATGCCGAAGCCGCCGCCCCGCACCAGCAGCCCAGCGAGCCAGCCGGCGATGATGCCGACGACGATGATGACGAGCAGGCTTTGTCCGGACACGGCGGTTCCCCAGGGACGATGCCGCGGCAACGGCATCGCCCGCGCGGCCGTTCCCGGCGCCGCGGTGGACGGCTGCCGCGTGGCCTACGGCATCGCGGCGAATATCGGATTCGCCGCGATGCCGTAGCCCCTATGCCGCATCGGATTTTCCCGAAAACCGCCGACGCACTTTTCGGTCCGATGCTCTACCGCTGCCGGCGGTACACCAGCGCCACCCTCGGCATCATCGGCCGCGGCTCGCCCGGCGCCGGGCGGGTGCCGGCGAAGGTGGTCTTCTCTTCCGTGACCTTGCGGAAACCCATGATCGCCATGGTGGCGTCGTACAGCGCGATCGACCACTGCCAGAAGGTGTAGGAGTGCTCGGGCCGCGCGGGCGAGCCGAGGAACAGCGCGACCGCCCCCGGCGTGTCGAAATAGTCCGTGTTGATGATCACGAGGTCGTCGCTGGCGTCGGCCAGCGAGCGCAGCGCGCTCAGCGGGTCGACGAGGTGCTCGAGGATGGCGCCGACGATCACCGCGTCGAAGCGGCCGAGGCCGGCGGGCAGCCGGTACACGTCGCCGTAGGCCACGCGGGCGCGCGAGCCGAGCAGCCGGTGCGCCAGCCAGTAGCTGTTCTTCCACCGGGCGAAGTTGTCGTCCATCATCTCGACCCAGCCGGCGTGGTCGGTGACGAACCGCGACCCCGCGAAGGGCAACAGGTCCTGCCGCTCGGCGGTGTCGAGGTCGAACGACACCACCTCGCGGGCGCCGGCCGCCTCCGCGGCGAACGACAGGAAGCCGGAGGCCGCGCCGACGTCGAGCACGCGGGCGCCGGCGAGGTCGGCGTGGCCGACGTAGTCGGGGAAGCGCCCGCGCAGGTCCCAGGCGCCTTCCACGGCGCCGAGGCCGGGCAGGTCGAGGGCGTGGTAGAAGAAGCAGTGCGCCGGGTCGTCGACGCGGCGCGGCCTGGCGTAGGGCGGCGTGCCGGAGGGCGGGGGATCGGAGGGCGCGGCGGCGCCGTTCGACGCCTCCCTCTCG
>CALMRL010000093.1 GCA_937873345.1 uncultured Beijerinckiaceae bacterium
GGCGGCGCCGGCGGAGTGAGGGCGGCCGATCGTTGCTGTTTCCTCCCCTGCGAAGCGCAGCGGGGAGACGGCGAAGGGCACCTGCACCAGCTCGTTCGCCTTACATCCGCTGCGGAGACCTACGACCGTGTGCCAAGCGGCACCAACGGAAGAGTGAGGAAGGGCTTGCATGAGCCCCGGCTGTCGATGAACAATCGGGAGTTGTTCATCTATTCAGGGCACCACCATCTCCTACGTGCCCGCCCCCAAGGTTCTTGATCTTGGAGCCGCGTTCGGGAACGCGAAGAAGGTCAGGCCCAAGACATCCCGGCAGGGCGGCGGCGGCCTCCGCCTGCGGTGGCGAAGCGACGACGGCACGATCTATGAGTGGGATTACCAGCACGGCAATTTCGAAGCCTACGACAGGACCGGGAAACATCTGGGGGCACGACGCTACCCCTTAGGTGAGCAGGGCGGGGGCGCTATCGATGCCAGGAGGGTTGAGCCGTGAGCCACTCGTTGCAAGTCTCCGGTTACGACAAGCAGACCGAGCGCCTCGAGGTCTGCCATCCCGTTCCCGCCGAGCTTGCCGAGGCCGCTCGCGCCCTGGCCCATGTCGATCCTCTCGACGATGGGGAAGGGGCTTATCCGCTCGACGTCGCGGCAACCGTCGCCCTAAGCGTGCAAATGGGCGGCTGCCTGAACTCTGAGCTGTTTGACTGGGTCCTTGAGCCGGCCGTGGCGGACCGCCCCCGACAGTAGGCTCTCTCCCTACCTCACCAGCGCCAGCAGCGCCGGCTGCACCACCTCGTTGCCGCAGCACACCGAGCCGTGCTCCAGCATCGCGCTGCCGCCGCCGCAATCGGTGACGAAGCCGCCGGCCTCGCGCACCAGGCACAAGCCCGCGGCCATGTCCCAGGTCTTGATGTCGCGCTCCCAGTAGCCGTCGGTGCGTCCGGCGGCGACGTAGCAGAGGTCGAGCGCGGCGGCGCCCATCCGGCGCAGGTTCGACACCTTGCCCATCACCCGGCGCGCCTCGTCGAGCCACTGGTCGTGGCCGCGCTTGCCGAGGTGCGGGATGCCGCAGCCGATCACGCAGTCCGTCAGCTGGCGCCGCGCCGCGACGCGCAGGCGGCGGTTGTTGAGGTAGGCGCCCTGCCCCCGCTCGGCGATGAACATGTCGTCCACCGCCGGGTTGTAGACCACGCCGGCGACGACCTGCCCCTCGCGCTCCAGCCCGACGGAGATGCCGAAGACGGGGATGCCGTGCAGGAAGTTGGTGGTGCCGTCGAGCGGGTCGACATGCCAGGTGTGGCTCTTGTCCGGACCCTCGACGACGCCCGACTCCTCCAGCACGAAGCCGTAGCCCGGTCGCGCCCGGCTCAGCTCCTCGAATAGCACCTTCTCCGCCCGCCTGTCGGCGGCGGTGACGAAGTCGCCGGGACCCTTCACCGAGACCTGCAGCTGCTCGACCTCGCCGAAGTCGCGCTTCAGCCCGCGTCCGGCCTTGAGCACGGCGGCGGTCATCACGTTCATCAGGGCGGAGCGGATCATCGGGTCAACCTGCGGGCATCCTCGGGAGGCGGTGCCGGGGTGATGCACCCGACCGTCCCGCCGCGCAACCCGAGGGGGCGCGGGGTGCGGCCCTCAGCCCGGCTCGACCGCGTGCGCCTTCAGGTCCTCGATCCGGCAGGTGGCCAACGCCCCCTCGTGCGTCGCGGCGAGCTTCACGCGGGGCGCGACGCCGGCCTCGAAGGCCTCGCGCCAGCGCGGCGCGCACAGGCACCAGCGGTCGCCCTCCCGCAGGCCGGGGAAGCCGGGCTGCGGCGTCGACAGGTCGTTGCCGTGCTCCTTCGAGAAGGTGAGGAACGCCTGCGTGACCACGGCGCATACGGTGTGGCTGCCGCGGTCCTCGGGCGACGTGTTGCAGCAGCCGTCGCGGAAGAAGCCGGTCATCGGGTCGGTCGAGCAGCCTTCCAGCGGACCGCCCAGCACGTTGCGCGCCGGCCGCCCGCCGCCACCCTTGTCGTCATCGCGGAACATCGCGTTTCTCCCAGCTAGCGGCAGCGTCGGGCCGCGCCCGGCGGTGCGACCAACGCCCCGTCACGTCCCGATGCAAGGTTGCCGGCCGCTGTGTCCCTGGGAACACAGACGCGGAGCGCAGGCGCTGCTATCACTCTCCCCAAGCGCTGCCGGCTGACGAAGCTTCTTCGGGGGAAAAAGCTTCCATGACCCGGCAGGGCCTTGAGGGGTAAAAGGCTCGGCGACGCCCCGCGGCGATGCCGGGCCTTTTTGCCGTGCGCTGGCAACGACGGTTCGCAGATACGACGAAGCCGCCGGTTGGCCGGCGGCTCGCATCGGTTGCGAAGACGGTAGCCTCAGAGCTTCCCGGCGTAGGCGGGGGGCGCCGATGCGATAGCGCTCGGGGCGCTCGCCTGAGCGGTCGGCGCATCGAAGCGCAGCACGGTGCCGAGCGTCATGGCGACGAGCGCGAAGGCGGCGACGAGCAACACCGACAGGTTGAACTGGCGGCGGGCCGCACCGACGTCGTAGTCGCGGATGTAGCGCGCGTCGGGCGCCTGCTCGAAATGATCTGCGATCGACATGCTCGACTCCACCCTGCCTCGCGGCACCGGATCAGCTTCGCGGCCAAACCCCAACGGCGTCTTGCCGAAGAGCCTTGACGGTTCTCGAAAGGGAGAATGCGACAAATAGGAAACAGTTTCATTGTTTCCTAACCAACCCGCGATAAACGCCGGCTGAACGCTTGATCGCGGCCTTGCCGCCACGGTGGCGATCCACTGGCGATGCACGGCCTTTTCGCCTTGCCCCGCCGGCACGGCAAACCTATGGTCCTGCCCGCCTTCGGCCGAGCGCGCGGGACGCGGTCCCGCGCGCTCGGCACAGCCTTGATCCAGAGAAAGCCCATGTCGATCGTGTCCGACGCGCTGCGGCGCGTGAAGCCCTCCGCCACGGTGGCCGCCTCGCAGAAGGCGCGCGATCTGAAGGCGCAAGGCCGGACCATCATCTCCCTGACCATCGGCGAGCCGGACTTCGACACGCCCGACAACGTCAAGCAGGCGGCGATCGCCGCGATCCAGCGCGGCGAAACCAAGTACACCCCCGTCGCCGGCATCGAGCCGCTGCGCCAGGCGATCGTCGACAAGTTCCGCCGCGAGAACGGGCTCAGCTACAAGCCGGCCCAGGTGATCGTCGGGACGGGGGCCAAGCACATCCTGTTCAACGCCTTCCTGGCCACGGTGAACCCCGGCGACGAGGTGATCGTACCCGCCCCCTTCTGGGTCTCCTACCCCGACATGGTGGCGATCGCCGACGGCCGGTGCGTGGCCGTGCCGACGCGGATGGAGGACGGCTTCAAGCTCACGGCGCAGGAGCTCGAAGCCGCGATCACGCCGCGCACCAAGTGGCTGCTCCTGAACTCGCCGTCGAACCCGTCGGGCGCCGCCTACACCCGCGGAGAACTCAAGGCGCTGACCGACGTGCTGGTGCGCCACCCCCACGTCTGGGTGATGACCGACGACATCTACGAGCACCTCGTCTACGGCGAGTTCGAGTTCACCACGCCGGCGCAGGTCGAGCCCTCGCTGCTCGACCGCACGCTGACGATCAACGGGGTGTCGAAGTCCTACGCGATGACGGGCTGGCGCATCGGCTACGCCGCCGGGCCGCTGCCCTTGATCAAGGCGATGGACATGCTGCAGGGCCAGCAGACGTCCGGCGCCTGCTCGATCGCGCAGTGGGCGGCGGTGGAGGCGCTGAACGGCACGCAGGGCTTCATCCCCGAAGCGCGCCGGGTGTTCGAGGGACGCCGCGACCTCGTGGTGTCGATGCTGAACCAGACGAAGTACCTCAAGTGCCCGACGCCGGAGGGCGCCTTCTACGTCTATCCCTCGGTGGCCGAGGCGCTGGGGCGCCGCACGCCGGAGGGCAAGGTGATCGAGACCGACGCCGACTTCGTCGAGGCGCTGCTGGAGAGCGAGGGCGTCGCGGTGGTGCAGGGCACGGCCTTTGGGCAGGGGCCGAACTTCCGCCTGTCTTACGCGGCGGCGACGCCGGTGCTGGAGGAGGCCTGCGGCAAGATCCAGCGCTTCTGCGCGTCGCTGAATTGAAGGGCTTTCCGCCGGAGCGCAGGCCGCTTCGGGGGGAAGACGGCGCGCCGGTCACCATAAATCCCGACGGCGGTGGACCGCGGGGGCGGCTTCGCGCGTTATGATCCCGATCGGCGCCGCGGGCGCTGTCCAAGGAACCTGTGATGCGCGCCGCGACCACCCCGTCTTGCGCGATCTCCTGCGCGCTTTTCGCCCTGCTCTGCCTGGGCGCTCCGGGCATGGCGCAGACCGTGCCGCAGCAGGACGCGACGGCGCGGTCCGCCCCGGCGAAGGCCGATGGTCGGACCGGCTCGCTGTCGCCCGACGAGCAGCGCCGCGCCGCGCGGGGCCGCCGGGGTGCTGAGGTCGACGTTGCAGGGGCCGAGC
>CALMRL010000094.1:0-1170 GCA_937873345.1 uncultured Beijerinckiaceae bacterium
GCCCTACACTGCTTGCAAAGGCGAGCGCCCGCGCGCCGAGGCTCCGAGCGCCGTCGCGTAGATGAGGACCGCCGTGGACGCCATCGCCCTGCACGAGCCGACAGCCGATGCCCCGCGGGCGTCCCTCGCGCGAGCGCCGGCGGTGCGGGCCGGGACGGCACCCGCCGCGCCCTCCTACCCCGAGGGCAGGACCGGCGTGCTGCTCGTCAACCTCGGCACGCCCGAGGGCACGACGTACTGGCCGATGCGGCGATACCTCAAGGAATTCCTGTCCGACCGCAGGGTGATCGAGACGCCGCGCGTGCTGTGGTGGCCGATCCTCAACCTGATCATCCTCTCGGTGCGCCCGAGCGCCAAGGGCAAGGACTACGCCTCGATCTGGAACAGGGAGCGCGACGAGAGTCCGCTGCGCACCATCACCCGCGCCCAGGCCGAGAAGCTCGCCGCGATGCTGCGCGAGGACGGCTCCGGGATGGCCGACGTCGTCGTCGAATGGGGAATGCGCTACGGCACCCCCTCGATCAAGGCCGGGATCGACTCGCTGGTGGCGCAGGGTTGCGAGCGCTTCCTCCTGGTGCCGCTCTACCCTCAGTACTCGGCCGCCACCTCGGCCACCGTCTGCGACAAGGCCTTCGAGGCGCTGGCGACCATGCGCTTCCAGCCCACGGTGCGCGTCGCCCACCCCTACTTCCGCTCGCAGAGCTACATCGACGCGCTCGCCGCCTCGCTGCGCGCCGAGATCGCGAAGCTGTCGTTCAAGCCCGAGGTGCTGCTGGCGTCGTTCCATGGCGTGCCGAGAGAGTACATCGACAAGGGCGATCCCTACATGGCGCACTGCATCGAGACGTGGCAGCGGCTGCGCCACGCGATGGGGATGAGCGCGGAACAGTTCCGCATCTCCTTCCAGAGCCGCTTCGGGCCGGCGGAATGGCTGCAGCCCTACACCGACGTCACGGTGAAGGCGCTGGCCGAGTCGGGCGTCAAGTCGATGGCGGTGGTGGCGCCGGGCTTCGCCGCCGACTGCCTGGAGACGATCGAGGAGCTGGGCGAGGAGAACCGGGAGTATTTCGAGGAGCACGGCGGCGAGCACTTCGCGGCGCTGCCCTGCCTCAACGACTCCGAGGCCGGCATGCTCGTGCTCGCCGACCACTGGGCCGAGGCCCGCCGCCG
>CALMRL010000094.1:1180-4142 GCA_937873345.1 uncultured Beijerinckiaceae bacterium
CTCGCCATGCGGCGGCTCCTCGTCGCGCTCGTCTGCCTCGCCGTGTCGTCGGCGTTCGCCGACGACGTCAACCGCGGCGCGGCGGCGGGCCTCGGCCCAGTGGTCGGCGGCGGCGCCCGCATTCTGCCCGTGCTCGCCCGCCACGGCATGGTGGTGGCACAGGAGGGCACCGCCGCACGAGCCGGCTTGGAGGTGCTGCGGCGCGGCGGCAACGCCGTCGATGCCGCGGTGGCGCCAGCGCTGGCGCTGGCCGTCACCCTGCCCCGCGCCGGCAATCTCGGCGGCGGCGGCTTCATGCTGGTGCACCTCGCGGCCATGAACGGCAGACCGGCGCGCGACGTCGCCATCGACTACCGCGAGACGGCCCCCGCCGCGACCACCGCGGACGTCTTCCTCGACCCCGGCGGCCGCGCCGACCCGCACCTGTCGCGCGACACCGGCCTCGCCGTCGGCGTGCCCGGCACCGTCTCGGGGCTGGCGCTGGCGCTCAAGCGCTATGGCTCGGGCCGCTTCACCTTGGCCGAGCTGGCGGCGCCGGCGGTGAAGCTCGCCCGCGACGGCATTCCGGTGCTCGACGATCTCGCCGATTCGCTTGGGTCGACGCCGCAGCTGTTGCGCCATCCCTCCAGTGCGGCGATCTTCGCCCGTCCCGACGGCTCGCCGCTCGGGCGCGGCGACATGCTGCGGCAGCCCGACCTCGCCGACACGCTGGAACGCATCGGCCGCGAGGGGGCGCACGGCTTCTACGAGGGCGTGGTGGCCGAGCGCATCGTCGCCGCGGTGAAGGCGGCGGGCGGTGCGATGACGCTCGGCGATCTGGCGGGCTACGCAGCGGTCGAGCGCGCGCCCGTCACCGGCACCTACCGCGGCCACACGATCGTCTCGATGCCGCCGCCCTCCTCGGGCGGCATCCACGTCATCGAGCTCTTGAACATCCTCGAAGGCTATCCGCTGGCGAGCCTCGGCGCGGACTCGGCCGCCGCAATCCACCTGGAGGCGGAGGCGATGAAGCTCGCCTACGCCGACCGGGCGGAATATCTCGGCGATCCCGCCGTGGTCGACGTACCGGTGGCGGGCCTCACCTCCAAGCGCTACGCCGCGGCGCTGCGCGGGCGGATCAATCCCGCGCACGCCAAGCCGGCGGACGAGATCACGGCGCTCGACCCCCTGCCCTACGAGCACGACCAGACCACGCACTTCTCCGTGGTCGACGCCGCCGGCAATGCGGTGGCCAACACCTACACCCTCAACCTGAACTACGGTCTCGGCCTGGTGGCGGCCGGCACCGGCGTGTTGCTCAACAACGAGCTGGACGATTTCGCCGCCGCACCCGGCGCGCCCAACGCCTTCGGCCTCACCGGCGGCAAGGCCAATGCGCCGGGGCCGGGCAAGCGGCCGCTCTCCTCGATGGCGCCGACGATGATGTTCCGCGACGGACGCCTGGAGCTGGTGACGGGCTCGCCCGGCGGCTCGCGCATCATCACCATCGTGCTCGCCGTGCTGCTGAACACGGTGGATTTCGGCATGAACCTCGCCGAGGCGACCGAGGCCGCGCGCATCCACGATCAGCTGCTGCCCGATAAGCTCTTCGTCGAGCGCGGGCTGAACCCCGACACGGCGAGGCTGCTCGCCGCGATGGGTCATGCGGTCGAGGTGCGCGACGCCTGGGGTTCGGCGCAGTCCATCGCCGTCGGCCCCGACGGCCTGCTCGCCGGCGCCGCTGACCAGCGCCAGAGGGGGACGCTGGCGGTGGGATACTGAAGTCGCTCTGGCGTCGCTGGAGCGATGCCGACGCCGTCGACCGCGTGGTCGCGCCCTCCGCTTCCCCTATCCCTCGCGGGGAGGAGATGCCTCCGTCGGGACGCCGATCTCACGATCCACCCTCCCCCAGCCTCGCATCATACCCCTGCTGCGCCACCACGATCGCTGGGCGGTTGGCGATCGCCCAGCGCGCCAGGTCGTCGACGGTGAGCGCGTAGTCGACGCGCGGAGGGATCGTCGGCGTCACCGTGCGCGAGACCAGCCTATCGCGCTCCAGCCGGCGCAGCATTGTCCAAGCCGCCCTTCCGTGCCGCAAGCCGCAGCGCGCTTCCTTCTTGCGCCGGCCCCTCCGGTGACGCAAATGGCGCTGGTCACGTTTAGTAGCCGGATGGACCGCCCATGAAGCTTCTGCACATCGACTCCAGCATCCTCGGCGACGCTTCGGTCAGCCGCGCGATCTCGCGCGCCGTGGTCGACCATCTCGCCTCGGGACGCCCCGACCTCGAGGTCACGACCCGCGACCTCGCGGCGAAACCGCTGTCGCACCTGTCCGGCGCCTACCTCGCCGGGCAGAACCCCGATGTGAAGCACGATCAAGCGCAGCAGGAGGACATTGCGCTGGGCGGGGCGGCGCTCGACGAGTTCCTGGGCAGCGACGTCGTGGTGATCGGAGCCCCGCTCTACAACTTCGCGATTCCGAGCCAGCTCAAGGCTTGGATCGACCGCATCTGCGTCGCCGGCAAGACCTTCCGCTACACCGAGACAGGCCCGCAGGGGCTGGCCGGCGGCAAGCGGGTGGTCCTGGCGCTGTCGCGCGGCGGCTTCTATGGCGAGGGCGCGCCGCACGCCGCCTTCGAGCACGGCGAGTCCTACCTGCGCGCGGTGTTCGGCTTCCTCGGCATCGGCGACATCGAAGCGGTGAGGGCCGAGGGCGTGGCGATGGGGGCGGAGCAGCGCGCCAAGGCGTTGGAGGACGCCCGGCGGACGGCATCGACGTTGCGCGCCGCCTGAGCGCTGAGCGGCGACCGAAGACGACGAAGCCGCCCGCCCTGCGAGGGACGGACGGCTTCGGATGAGGGTGCCGCCGGGCGCGGGGCCCGGCGGAGCCGATCAGTAGCGGGCGACGACCGGGGCGTGGGCGCCGCTGAAGTCGAACTTGTAGTTGATGCCGGCGCGGGCGACGTTGCCGAAGTTCAGGGTG
>CALMRL010000095.1 GCA_937873345.1 uncultured Beijerinckiaceae bacterium
CCAGCACCTCGCGGGCAACGTCGCGCAACGCGCGTCCGGCGACCTCCGCGCCGAGGCCGTGCACCGGCACGTCGGCGCGCAGCCGCTCGCGGGCCTCGTCGCTCCAGCCCTTGGCGATGTCCCAGGCGGCATCGAGCGCGGCGGCGTCGTAGAGCAGCCCGGCGAACAGCGCGGGCAAGGCGGTGAGGAAGGGCAGCGGGCCGGTGTCGGCGCCGCGCATCTCCAGGAAGGTCTTGAGGCGCACCTCGGGGAAGATCGTCGACAGGTGATTGGCCCAGTCCGACATCACCGCCCGCTCGCCCGGCAGCGCGGGATGGCGGCCGGCGAGCAGGTCGCGGAAGGAGGATCCGGCGACGTCGATGTAGCGGTCGCCTCGCTTGATGAAGTACATCGGTACGTCGAGGGCGTAGTCGACGTAAGCCTCGAAGCCGAAGCCGTCCTGGAACGCGAAGGGCAGCATGCCGGCGCGCTGGTTGTCGGTGTCCTGCCAGACGCGGGAGCGCTCGGACAGGGCGCCCGACAGCCGGCCGTCGAGGAAGGGCGAGTTCGCGAAGAGCGCCGTGGCGACGGGCTGCAGCGCCACCGCGACGCGCAGCTTCCTGACCATGTCGGCCTCGGACGCGAAGTCGTAGTTCGCCTGCACGGTCGCGGTACGGCCCATCATGTCGAGGCCGCGGGTGCCGACGATCGGCATGTAGCGCGCCATGATCGCGTAGCGACTCTTCGGCATCACCGGCGTCTCGAGAAGAGTCCACTTCGGGCTGGCGCCGAGCGTCAGGAAGCCGATGCCGAAGCGCTCCGCGATCGGCGCGAGCGCGGCGAAGTGCCGGTCGAGTTCGTCAGCCGTGCCATGGACGTCGGCGAGCGGCGCCCCCGACAGCTCGAACTGCCCGCCGGGCTCGATCGAGATGGCACCGCCGTCGACCTCGTCGGCGAGGCCGATGATGTTGGGTCCGTCGGTGATCGGCGTCCAGCCGAGCGCCGCGCCCATCTCCTCGAGCAGCTGGCGGATGCCGCCCGCGGGCGCTCCGTCGAAGGATGTGCGGCCGTCGTAGGATATGGGCGCGAGGTCGGCGCGGTAGAAGCCGATCTTCTCGTGCTCGGTGCCGATGCGGTGGCGCTCGGCGGGCTTCGAGCCGGAGGCGAGCCAAGCCACGAGGTCGTCGCGACCGCTGATCGGGTTCGTGTCCGAAACGTCGCGCGCCATCAACCATCCATTCGCGTCGGCCCGGCCCGGCCTGGTAGCGGGGCGTTTCTGCCGAACGACAGAGCGGCTTCATAGTCGGCGGGGCGGCGACGTGCAATCGGGGGGCAGCCGCCTCGATCCCGCCGCGTGGTCATCGCGGCGGCGGCGTGATGCCGAGCACCGCCGCCCCCGCCAGCACCAGCAGCCCGGCCGCGGTCTCGCAGGCGATCGCGCGGACACCTCCCGTCCGTCCCCCGCGGCGCAGGCGCGGCATCGCGACGAAGCGGGTGACGGCGGCGATGCTCATGCTCGCCGCCAGCGCCCTCGCGTCCAGCCCCGCATGGAAGGCGGTGTTCGCCGCGCCGCTCGCCACCACGGCGAGCGCCGCCGCCGTCGCGATGCCGGAGAAGCGGCGGAGAAGGGCGAAGCCGGCGACGCGGTCCACGACGAGGCAGAAGAGCAGCACCGGCAGGCCGCCGAGCCAGAGAGCCCCAGCGAGGACGTGGACGGCGTAGCTCGCGATCATCGCCCAGCCGTAGGCCGTGTCGCCGCCCTCGGCGGCATGGCCGAGCCAGGCTTGGCTGACGAGCAGCGCGCCCGCCAGGAAGGCCGTGGCCGCGAAGGGACGCGGCAGCGCCGTCGCGGCG
>CALMRL010000096.1 GCA_937873345.1 uncultured Beijerinckiaceae bacterium
GGCGCGCCGACAGCGGGATCGCGGTGGTGTCGGTGAAGCCGAGCGGTCCGGCGAAGCGCCGGAAGTCGGCGACGATGGCGGCGAACGCCGCCTCGTCGTAGCCGACGAGGTCGATCTTGTTCACGGCGAGCACCACCTTGCGGATGCCGAGCAGCGAGGCGATCACGGCGTGGCGGCGCGTCTGCGTCAGCAACCCCTTGCGCGCGTCGACGAGCAGGATGGCCAGCTCGGAGTTCGAGGCGCCGGTCGCCATGTTGCGGGTGTACTGCTCGTGGCCCGGCGTGTCGGCGACGATGAAGGAGCGGCGCCGGGTGCGCACGTAACGGTAGGCGACGTCTATAGTGATGCCCTGCTGGCGCTCCGCCTCCAGCCCGTCGACGAGCAGGGCGAAGTCCAGCGTCTCGCCGGTGGTGCCGTGGAGCGCCGAGTCGCGGCGCAGCGAAGCCAGCACGTCGTCGGGCACGAGGTCCTGCTCGTAGAGCAGGCGGCCGATCAGCGTCGACTTGCCGTCGTCGACCGAGCCGCAGGTGAGGAAGCGCAGCGTCGGCTTCTCGCGAAGGTCGGGGGCGTCGACCGGCAAGCCGCCGGTCATCAGAAGTACCCCTCGCGCTTCTTCTTCTCCATCGAGCCCGACTCGTCCTGGTCGATCAGCCGCCCCTCGCGCTCGGAGACCGTCGAGGCGCGCATCTCGGCGATCACCGCGTCGAGGTCGTCGGCCTCGGATCGCACCGCGCCGCTCAGCGGGTAGCAGCCGAGGGTGCGGAAGCGCACGCTCTCCATCCGCGGCACCTCGCCGGGCAGCAGCGGCAGGCGCTCGTCGTCGACCATGATCAGCGAGCCGCCGCGGTCGACCACCGGGCGGCGCTTGGCGAAGTACAGCGGCACCACGTCGATCGCCTCCGCGGCGACGTAGTCCCACACGTCGAACTCGGTCCAGTTCGACAAGGGGAACACCCGCATCGACTCGCCCCTGCGCAGCCGCGTGTTGTAGAGGCTCCACAGCTCCGGGCGCTGGTCGCGCGGCTCCCAGCCGTGGTTTGGCGTTCGGTGCGAGAACACCCGCTCCTTGGCGCGGCTCTTCTCCTCGTCGCGTCGCGCGCCGCCGAAGGCCGCGTCGTAGCCGCCCTCGTCGAGCGCCTGGCGCAAGCTTTCCGTCTTCATCACGCGGGTGTGCACCGCCGAGCCCGAGGCGACCGGCGAGATGCCGCGCCGCACGCCGTCCTGGTTGACGTGGACGAGGAGCGTCATGCCGGTGCGCGCGGGGATGGCGTCGCGGAAGGCGATCATCTCGCGGAACTTCCAGGTGGTGTCGACGTGCAGCAGCGGAAAGGGCGGCACGGCGGGGTGGAAGGCCTTCAGCGCGAGATGCAGCATCACGCTCGAGTCCTTGCCGATGGAGTAGAGCATCACCGGACGCTCGAATTCAGCCACTACCTCGCGCAGGATGAAGATCGCCTCCGCTTCGAGGCGCCGCAGGTGGGGGGTCAGCGCGTGGCCGGCATGCGCCGTGCGGCGCGTCGGGGGATGCGGTCTCAGCTGTGTCGCGATCATCGATTGCCGATGTAGTCGCCTTCGCCGCTGCGCGGAAGGGCCGGCAGCTCAACCCGCATCTCAGCCTGCCAGGCGCATGCCGACCACGGCGAGCGTCGTCGCCAGCACCGGGCGGAGCACCCGGTCGGGCACCCGCGCGGCGACGAGGCTGGTCACCGCGATGCCCGGCAGCGAACCGACGAGGAGCGAGCCGAGCAGGGCGAAGTCGACCGAGCCGTAGAACCAGTGCCCGGCGCCGGCGACCAGCGTCAGCGGCACGGCGTGCCCGATGTCCGAGCCGACGATGCGCACGGTGGGCAGGCGGGGATAGAGCACGAGCAGCACGGTGACGCCGATCGCCCCGGCGCCGACCGAGGTGATCGAGACGAAGACGCCGAGCAGGGCGCCGAGGCCGACGGTCAGCGTGCGCCGCGTTCCGTCGCCGAGCGCGTCGAGCTTCGGGGCGAGCACGGCGACGATGCGGCCGCGGAAGACGATGCCGACCGCGGTGAGCATCAGGGCGACGCCGAGCACCGTGGTGATGACCCGCGGGTGCGCGGCGCCGCCGTGGCGGCCGACGAGATAGATCGTCAGGGCGGTCGCCGGCACCGAGCCGGCCGCGAGGCGACGCACGATGCGCCAGTCCACGCTGCCGCGCGAGGCGTGCAGCGTCATGCCGGTCATCTTGGTGAGGCAGGCGAACAGAAGGTCGGTGCCGACCGCGGTGGCGGGATTGATGCCAAACAGCAGCACCAGCAGCGGCGTCATCAAGGAGCCGCCGCCGACCCCGGTGAGGCCGACCAGCGCGCCGACCAACAGGCCGGAAAGGGCGTAGGGCCACTGTATCAAGTGCAGCAGGGACAGCATGGGGCTCCGGCGTCGCTCGTCTTGAGGGGGATGGAGATCGTCCGCGTCGCCGCTACTGGAAGGGGTAGTACCGCAGCGACGTCTCGACGGTATTCTCGTTCGTTTTCGCCGAGGCGAGCGGGGCGGCGGAGGTCCCGATGCCGTTGGCGTTGGTGGTGGCGGCGAACAGGCTGCGCTGCGTGAAGGAATACTGCACGCCGACGCGCAATTCACCGAAGCTGCCGCGGTAGAGCTTGTCCCAGAGGCCGCCGGTGACCTGAACGATGCGATGCGTCGCGCCCTGGCAGGTGCCGCCCTCGACGTTGCAGCCGTAGTTGTTGATGCCGCCCGGCGCGCCGTAGCCGACGAGGCCGCCGCTGCCGTTGCCGGAGAAGTCGCGGTTGACCTGCTCGAAGCCGCCGAAGGCGTACACGTCGATCGAGGGCGTCAGGTGGACGATGGTGCCGACCAGGGCGCCGGCGCCGCCGAGCGGCTTGACCGCGCCGTTGCCGTCCACCGTGGCATCGGGCAGCTGAGAGGAACTGTAGCGGCCGACGCCCCTGCCGACGATCCCGCTCGCCTGGAAGTCGACCCGTCGCGGGATCAGCGGCACGATGAGGCCCGCGCCGACGCCGTAGCCGCTGCTGTTGTGATTCGACGAGGCGGCGAAGCCGCCGGGCGCGGCGGAGGTCGAGGTGGGCGCCGCGCCGCCGTAGTTCACGTTGTCGAGGAAGTCGCGGTACAGGCCGAAGGCTTCGAGGTGGATGTCGCGCACGCCGATCTGTGCCTCGTAGGCGACCTTGCCGATCACGTCCGGCACCTTGTTGAGCGAGTACTGCGTCTGATCGCCCTGCTGCCCGAAGTTGCCGCCGTTGCCGACGGCGAGGCAGTTGCCCCCCGCGATGCCGAGCGCCGGCGTGGCACCGATGCCGGTCGCCGTGGTCGCCGGTGTCGAGTTGTTGCTGACGATGTTGCCGCAGAGCCCGTTGTTGACGCCCTCTGTCGCGGAGGCCTCGGCCTCGAGCGACACCCAGAGCTTCTTGTTGAAGTCCTTGGTGATGCGGACCTGCGGCGCCCTGGTGTACTGGAAGCCCGGCACGTAGCCGGAATCGATCGAGGGCGGCGTCACCTCGTTGCGCGGCGTGATGCCCTTCGAGTTAAGCGTCGCGAGCGACCAGTTCTGGCCGGCGAGCAGGTGGAAGCCGTAGTCGAAGAAGTCGGCGGACGCGTAAACCTCGCGGACGCGCGGGACGTAGGAGAAACTTTGGTTGTTGTTGGACGAGGTGCCGGCGCCCTGCAGGTCGAGTTCGGCGTAGCCGGCAACGAAGGTGGAGGCGGTGACCGGCGCCTCGGCGAGCAGGGCGAAGCGGGAGGCCCGCGCGGACAGCTTCTGCTCGTTCAGGTGGGCGAGGCCGCTGTTGCTCGTCGGGATGTTGTTCCAGGACGAACTGATGTCGGATTGGATCGTCCGCGTCCGGAAGATGCTGTCGGCGGTGAGGAAGCCGCCGGGCGTCAGGGTGAGCGAGCCGTACTGCAGCTGCTTACTGGCGTTGACGGAGGCCGGCACGGAGCCCGGCGGTACGCCGGGAAGGCTGGCGGGCGGCGCCGCGTAGCCGCTCGCCAGCACCGGCGGCGGCACGAACCCCGGCACCACCACGTGCGTGAACGGGTCC
>CALMRL010000097.1 GCA_937873345.1 uncultured Beijerinckiaceae bacterium
CCCTGATCGAGCAGCGTCACCCTGACCCCCGCCGCGGCGAGGCGCGGGTCGGCCGGCCCCACGGCGGCGAACAGCTCGACGCGGTGCCCGCGGCCGGCGAGCCCCAGCGCCTCGTCGATCGCCACCCTGGACAGGCCGCCGTTGATGTAGGCGTGGTCGAGGACGAGGACGACGCGCACCGGCCCTAAGCCCGGGCGATCACGTAGGCGAAGGACGACACCAGCCGCCAGTCGCGGCGCTGCGCCAGGGCGGTGAAGACGGCATCGAGCTGCTTCAGCACCGGGAACTTCCAGAAATAGCTGTAGCCGTAGAACGGCAGGATGGTGACGTCGGCGAAGCCGGCGAAGCCGGCGTGCCGCAGCATCGGCAGCATCCGCGACTCCGCGCTGAAGCAGTGGTCGTAGAAGGCCGGGAACTTCGGGTTGTCGCCGTCGGGCTTGCGGTCGGGAAACACGGTCTCCAGCGCGGCGCAGGCGAGGCGTTCCGGGATCACGCGATTGAGGGCGAACACCGGCGCGTAGAGCGTCGGGAAGAAGGCCAGCGCGACGCCGCCTGGCCGCAGCAGCGCGTGCATGTTGCGCCACATCGCCGGCACGTCGCGAACGTGCTCCATCAGCATGCGGGAATAGGCGAAATCATAGGCGCCGCGCCCCAGCGCATCCGGCGCGTCGGGTGCGCAGATGTCGTGGGCGACCGTGCGGAGGCCCGCTGGCGCCAGCGCCAGCTCGCGGGCCGAGATGTCGTTGAGCGTCACGCGCACCCCGAGGGCGTCGAGTTCGCCCTGCGCGAACAGCGGGTCGCGGCCGCCGCCGATCTCAAGGTGCTCGGCGAGCCCGTACTCGCGGGCGATGGCGACGACGGCCGGCTTGTAGTTCTCCCAGGCCCACTGCCAGTCCGTGGGATAGCCGAGGCCTTCCATCAGGGCGCGGACGGGCCGCGGCGCGGGGGAGGGCGGCCGGCGGTCCGGCGGCCGATGGTCGACGGCGAGGGAAGCCGACGAGGGAGGGGTGGCAAGAGACGTGATCGGCAAGTGCGTGGTCCCGCTGCTCGGAGCGATCCGATCAGGCTGGAGGCGGATGGTGAACGATTGCCGCGCGGGACGGCCGCGGGTCCGCGGTTTCGCCGGACAGGGTGAACGGGGCACCGTGCTTTCCGCGGGCGAAGGGCCGCCCATCAGGGCGGGGCGGGGCGCAGGGGATCACGGCGTAGCGATCGATCGGCTGCCAGCGCAGCCGCGCCGGCTCGACGAGGAGTTTCCAGAGGACGAGGCGCGGCCGCCAGATCGCTGCGTGCAGC
>CALMRL010000098.1 GCA_937873345.1 uncultured Beijerinckiaceae bacterium
GAGTTTCGAGAGGCCCTAAAAAGGGGTGCTGCTCGGCGTAGAACAGGGGTGCTGCTGTGTTCGGAGGTGTTGAGCCGAACTGAGTGCGGATGACAGGGAAACAGCGAGTTCGGTCGGCGATTTAGATCGGGGTAGATGCGATGGGCGGTCGTAGGACGGGGGCAGGGACCCTGCGGAACGGGCTCGCCGAGGGCGGCCTGCGGCTGCGGGTCGGCGATCTCGTGGACGGCTCACCCCTCGCGCCGAATTCGTGCCGGCGTCTCCAGATCGGTTGGACGAACAGCTACACGGGCAAGGAGTCCGCGGCCGTGTTCGTCGAGGTCGAGACGTGGGAGGACACCGGGACGATGCACCTGCGGCTGGCGCTCCCCGACCACGCCACCGGCAAAGCGGCGATCTATGAGCAGACCATCGGCCTCGAAGCGCAGCCCATGCCGCGCGGCGGCGGTGTGGCGTGGCTGTTCGTGTGCCCGCGGACGCGGAACCTGTGTCGCGTGCTTCACTGCCCTCGAGGCTTGACCTTCTTCGCTGGCCGCAAGGCGTTCCGGCTATCCTATCGGAGCCAACGGTGGAGCGTGCGCGACCGGCCCCTCGAACGGGCGCGGGCGACCCGCAAGGCGCTCGGCGACACGACGGGCAACCTGACGCTCCCGATCCCCGACAGGCCGCTCGGCATGTGGCGGCGAACCTACGACCGGCTACACGCGAGAGCGGCGGCGGCGGATAAGGCATCGCTGGCCGTCCCCGTCGCATGGCTCGATGCGGTCAAGCCGGGATGGCGCAACAGCGTGAGGCCGGCGTGATGGCCGATACGGCCGTGATTTCGCACAAGCCGCCCATCCGCACCCTCGTCGAGGCCGCTGCCCGTCTGCACGTCCACGATCTCCGCGGCCCGTTCGGCTGGTTCGGCTCGCACGAGATCCGGGCGTCCGACGGCGTGACGATCAAGCTCCGGCTTGATGTCGGCGAACATCACGGCTTCGTGGCCGTCGAGCATTGGCCCACTGGCGCGCGCTGGGCGGCCTCGACTTACGAACTCGCGCTGTTCGCCCGGCCACAGCCTTCCGGCGGTGTGGCGTGGCTGTTCTCCTGTCCGATGTCCGGCGTGCGGACGCCGGTGCTCTACCTGCCGGCTGGCGCCTCCTGCCTTGGGTCCCGTGCCGCCCATGGCTTGGGATACCGAAGCCAACGCCAGCGTGCCCCGGCCCGCGCCGCAGTCCGCGCGCATCGCCTCGCGACGGACCTCGGCATCACCCAACCTGGGGCCCCGCCGGCCCGGCCGCGGGGGAGGTGGGTTCGCACCTTCGACCGCCGCGCTGCTGCCCTGGCCCGGCTGGTCGACGCCGCGGCGCTGATATGAGAGTGGCATGGATTTGATTTTCGAATTGAGCTTGGATCTCATCTCCATAGGAGAGGCACCATGCGTCGATTTTCTACTGCCATAATCACGGTATTCTATTTTGCGGCAACGCTTCATGCGTTTGCTGATGGTGCTTTTGTGACTTGCAAAGGCTCTAGAGGGATTGGGATTTATGCGGAGGGAGGTATAATAAAGCCTGGATGGAATCCACAGTCATCAGATCAGATAACTCAGATTTGGGTTAGAAACGATCAAACTTGGGATATAGTCGTCGCCGACAAATCTAACAAATATATCTTTAGCAAACATCAGTGTCAGCCGACTTCAAAAAAGTTTGACCCAAAAGCCGGATTGTAACTGCTCGACCCGCTTGATGGGGAGGTGGTGGCGTGGGCTGGGGAGCAGGGCCCTGGTGCCGGCTTGACGTGGCGTTCGGAGCAGGATTCAACCCTGCAATGGTTGTCCCGCCGCTCCCCGATCTGAGCAAGCTGTCCCACGCCGACAAGGACGCGCTGATCATCGCCCTTTGGCAGCAGGTCGTGGCGCTGACGGCGCGTGTCGAGGCCCTGGAGCAGCGGCTGAACGAGCCGCTGAAGACGCCGGACAACTCCAGCCTGCCGCCGTCCAAGGGCCAGAAGGCGAACCGGTCGGAAGCGGCCGGACGGTCCGGCCCTCGCAAAGGCAGCCTGGGACGCAAGGGCGGTGGGCGGAGCCTGATGGAGCACCCTGATCAAGTCGTGAGCGCCCGGGCCGCCGGGTGCCGGCACTGCGGCACGCCGCTCGGCGAGGCGGATCACCACCTCCACAGCCGGTACGACAAGATCGAGTTGCCGCCCGTGCGCCCCGTGGTGACGCGCGTGGAACGTTACGCCGGACATTGCTCCTGCTGCGGGGGCACGACCCTGGCGCCGGTTCCGGACGGCCTTGAGGAGGGCTCGCCCTTCGGGCCGAGCATCGTGGCGGTGGCGCTCTACCTGCGCTTCACCCACGCGATCAGCTATGTGCGCCTGCGTCGCCTGTTCGAGCACCTGTTCGGGCTGTGCGTCAGCGAGGGGGCGCTGGACGCCATGTTCCGCCGCGCCAAGCCGGCCTTCGACGACGCCACGGCCGCCATCCTGGCCCGCCTGCGCCGCTCGCGCATCGTGTGTTCGGACGAAACCAGCGTGCGGATCGATGGGGTGACGTGCTGGAACTGGGTGTTCCAGAACGCCCAGGTGGTGATCCACGTCGTGCGCCGGAGCCGCGGTGCCGGCGTGGTGGCCGAGGTCATGGGCCGCCACCGCCCGACCATCTGGGTTTCTGACCTGTTCGGCGCTCAGCAGGGCCACGCCGACCTGTGGCAGGTCTGCCTCGCGCACCAACTCCGCGACTGCCAGTTCGCCATCGACGCGGGCGACACGGTGTTCGCGCCCCGCATGAAGGCATTGATGCTGCGGGCCGTGCTGCTGGCGCGTCGCCGCACCACCCTGGCCGAGAGCACGCGCAAGCAATACCGCAGACGCCTCGACCGCAGCCTCGACGCCATCATGGCCCTGCGCCCTGACAACCGGCACGGCCAACGCCTCAGAAAGCGCTACGGCAAGGTCCGAGGCGACCTCTTCACCTTCCTGACCCACCCGGACGTTCCGCCCGACAACAACGGATCCGAGCGCGAACTCCGGCCGACCGCTACCTATCGCAAGGTCACAGGCGGGTTCCGATCCGATTGGGGTGCGGATCTGTTCGCCGCCGTCCGATCCGTCGTCGGCACGGCCGCACGCTCCGGCGTCGACGCCTACACGGCTATCCGCAACACGCTACGCGCGTGCCCCGAACCCGCCCCGGGATGAGATACCGTGACGTCGAGCAAGGGGTTTTTCGGCCCGCAGGCGCGGTCGGGATCGTGAAGGGCTTGCGGTTTTTGGCGACGCTGTAGATGGCGCACAGGAGCTTGCGCATGGCGGCGATGAGGGCGAGCTTGGCTGGCTTTCCGGCGGCTCTGAGGCGTTCGTAGAAGGGCCGCAGCCAGTCGTTGCGGCGCACGGCGCCCAGCACGGGCATCCAAAGGGCGCTGCGCAGGCGCGCGTGGCCGAAAGGCCCGATGCCGGCGCGGGCCGCGGTGCGCTTTCCGGACTGCCTGAGGCTGGGCACCACGCCCACGAAGGCCGCGAAGGCGGCAGCGCTCTTGAACTGGGCGGGGTCGCCGGCGGCCGCGATGATGCGGGCTGCGGTCTGCGGGCCGATGCCGTCCACGGTGGTGATGAGCTTGCCGACGTCGTGGGTGTCGATCTGGTCGGCGATGTCGCGCTCGACGTCGGCCAGGCGGGCGCGCCACAGGTCGAGGTCCTGGCAGATGTGGCGGGCTTGGAGCGCGTAGGCGGGCCCGTGGTGCTGGCCGACCGAGCGCTTGGCGGCGTCCACCAGCTTCGTGGCGAGTTCGGCGCCGACGCGGTGGCGGCCGTCGTAGCGCAGCTTGGCGATGCGCCCGGGCACCGCGCGGGCGAAGGCCTGGGCGGTCGGGTAGGCGGCCAAGAGGCTCGTGGCCAGCATGGTGTCGAGGCCTTTGACGTGGCGGGTGAACTCGGGAAAGCCGAGGTCGACGAGGCGGTGGAGCTGGCGCACGCGGTCGTCGAAGTCCTGGCGGAGGCGGTCGCGGTGGTGGACGAGTTCGCGCAGCGCCTCGGTGGCGCCGTCGTGCAGCCGGCTCGGGGCGGGGCGCTTCTCGAAGGCCAGGCGCGCCAGCCCTTGCGCGTCGATGGCGTCGGTCTTTGTGCGCTCCAGGCTGGAGTCCTGGAAGCGGCGAGCCACGAGCGGGTTGAGCACCACCACGTCGTGGCCGGCAGCGGCCAGCGTGGCGAACAGGTTCTTCCAATAGTGCCCGGTCGCCTCCAGGGCGACGAGGACGGGCGCGGGGCCGAGCGCCGCGAGCAGCTTGTCGTAGCCGTCGCGGTCCTCGGTGATCGGCAGGGGCTTGCCGATCGGCTTTCCCGCGTCGTCGAGGCGGGCGAGCCAGTGGCGTTCGGATGCGATGTCGATGCCGGCGAACATGGGATCTCCTCCACGCTGAAGCGGCCAGGAGCCTCGGAGCCGGCGTTCGTGCTCAAGCTTGTCGAAGCGAGGACATCCACCACAAGGGCCGAGCCTCACGATACCGTTCGAGCCGCAAACACCGGTCGAGGGCGCCAATCTCATCCACGAGGACAAAGCCTCAAGCGAAACCCGGCGACCCTCTCCCAGCGACCGGACCAGAACCTAACCCAGGAGCCGGCCCGTGAGTGAAGGTCTTACAAGCGGCGTCGAGGGATCGCGAGCCGATTCGCCGGAAGGCGTAG
>CALMRL010000099.1 GCA_937873345.1 uncultured Beijerinckiaceae bacterium
CCTCGGCCCCGGTTCACACCGTCCTGTGCTTCTCGCTTCCCGAGCCGCCCTTCTCGATCGCGGCCTGGGCGGCGGCGAGGCGCGCGATCGGAACGCGGAACGGCGAGCAGCTCACGTAGTCGAGCCCCAGGCTCTCGCAGAAGGCGATCGAGGCCGGGTCGCCGCCGTGCTCGCCGCAGATGCCGAGCTTGATGTCGGGGCGGGTGCGGCGCCCGCGCTCGGCGCCGATCTCGACGAGTTCGCCGACGCCCTGCTGGTCGATGGTGACGAAGGGGTCGGCGTCGAGGATGCCCTTGGCCGTGTATGGGCCGAGGAAGGACGCCGCGTCGTCGCGCGAGATGCCGAGCCCCGTCTGCGTCAGGTCGTTGGTGCCGAAGGAGAAGAACTCGGCGGTCTTGGCGATCTCGGCGGCGCGCAGGCAGGCGCGCGGCAGCTCGATCATCGTGCCGACGGAGTACGCCGTCGTCTCGCCGGTCTCCTTGGCGACGGCGGCGGCCATCGCGTCGATCGAGCGCTTCACCATGTCGAGCTCGGTGACGCCGATCACCAGCGGCACCATGATCTCGGGCGTCACCGCCTGCCCCGTGCGCTTGGCAGCGGCGACCGCGCCCTCGAAGATCGCGCGCGCCTGCATCTCGGCGATCTCGGGGAAGGCGATGGCGAGCCGGCAGCCGCGGAAGCCCAGCATCGGGTTCTCCTCGCGCAGTTCGTGGGCGCGGCGGCGCAGCCGCTCGGCCGGCACGCCCATCGCCGTCGCCACCTCGGCGATCTCGTCGGCCGTGTGCGGCAGGAACTCGTGCAGCGGCGGGTCGAGCAGGCGGATCGTCACCGGCAGCCCGGCCATGATCGCGAAGAGTTCCGTGAAGTCGTCGCGCTGGTAGGGCAGCAGCTTGGCGAGCGCGCGGCGGCGCCCCGCCTCGTCCTCGGCCAGGATCATCTCGCGCACGGCGACGATGCGCTCTTCGTCGAAGAACATGTGCTCGGTGCGGCACAGGCCGATGCCCTGCGCGCCGAACTCGCGCGCGGTGCGGGCGTCGGCCGGCGTCTCGGCGTTGGCGCGCACCGCCATCCGACGCACGGCGTCGGCCCAGCCCATCAGGGTGGCGAACTCGCCCGACAGCTCGGGCTTGAGCATCGGCACGGCGCCGCTCATCACCTGGCCGTTGGAGCCGTCGA
>CALMRL010000100.1 GCA_937873345.1 uncultured Beijerinckiaceae bacterium
CTGCAAGGGGTTGAGGCCCTGGCGAACATCGATCCCAACGCGATGAGCCCGCGCGAGGCGATCGAGGCATTGTACCGCCTGAAGGCGCTCAGCGACGGAGGGTGAATGGATTGCGAAGGCTCCTCAACGCAACCGACGTGCGATCGTCCGATGGATGTGGCCGCCTATGGCCGATTGCATGCAACCTAATTTGATGGAGCGGCATTCCTGCGCGGTCATCCCACGCGGAATACACGTCGATGTTCTCCACCAAGCTTGTCCTCGCTGCCTCGGCTCTCGTGCTGTCAGCACCGCTCGCCTTCGCCCAGACCCAGGGACAGACCCCGCTGTCACAGGAGCCTACCCGCGAGCAGCGCCAGGGCCTCAACCCCTTGCAGACCGACAACCCCCACGTCGGTGCCGGCAAGGTCGATCCTGGCGGCGTGTCGGGCACCGAGGCCGGCCGCACCACCGCCACTGGTGGCAACCCCGGCGGCGCTGCCGGTCGCAACTGAGGTTAACCGTTCCTCAGCGAGAAAGGCCGGCAAGCACGCCGGCTTTTCTTTTGCGCGGAAGTGCTCGACATCTTTATGCGTCGAGGCGCGTAGCTTGAGACGCGGGTTGTCCACCGGCGTCTCCCTCAGCACGGTTCGCAGCCGGCCTGTCCCATGCGACGCTGCAACCTCGATTCCGCCGCGTGCTCTCAGCCGCGGTTCTTTTGGAGGGCGGACATGGGCCTGTTACTCATCATCCTCATCATTCTGCTGATCGGCGGCGGCGGCGGCTACTACGGGCACCGCGGCGGTTACTACGGCAACGGCGGCCTCGGCATTGTCGGCATCATCGTCATCGTGCTGATCGTGGTGCTGCTGTTCAACCGCACAGGCTTCGGCATCTGAGAAAAGTTCTGCCTCCGCGGCCCTGGTCGCGGAGGCAGAAAATACTTTTGGGACCACCCGCTGGAGACCAGTCGTCCAAGCCTTTATGGAGGTGTGCGCCTGCTGTTGCGCCGCCGCAGAAAGCGACTTAGCTAAGCGGTTTGTTCCGGCCTCGATGGTCACCGATCCGCCGAAAGCACCAGTCCCCGCCCTATGAGCAAGTTCATTGAAGAGCGCGTCACCGGCGTCCACCACTGGACGGACAGCCTGTTCTCCTTCACGACTACGCGCAGCCCGGCCTTCCGCTTCCGCTCCGGCGAGTTCACGATGATCGGCATGCCGGTCGACGGCAAGCCGCTGCTGCGCGCCTATTCCGTCGCCAGCCCGCACTATGCCGAGGAACTCGAGTTCTTCTCGATCAAGGTGCAGGACGGCCCGCTGACGTCGCGCTTGCAGCACCTCAAGGAGGGTGACCCCGTCCTCGTCAGCGTCAAGCCGACGGGGACGCTGGTGCTCGACAACCTCGCGCCGGGCAAGCACCTCTACCTCCTCGGCACCGGCACCGGCCTCGCCCCCTGGCTTTCGATCATCCGTGACCCCGAGACTTACGAGCGCTTCGAGAAGGTGATCGTCGTCCATGGCGTGCGCTTCGCCAAGGATCTCGCCTATTCCGATTATATCACCGGGGAGCTGCCCGAGGACGAGTTCCTGGGCGAGATGGCGCGGGAGCAGCTGATCTATTATCCCACCGTCACCCGCGAACCGTTCCGCAACCAGGGCCGCATCACCGCCCTGATGGAATCGGGCAAGCTTGCCGCCGACGTCGGCCTGCCGCCGATCAACCGCGCCGACGACCGCTTCATGCTGTGCGGCTCGCCGCAGATGCTCGCCGAGGTGCGCAGCCTGCTCGACGGCTGGCACTTCACGGAGGGCAATCACGGCGAGCAAGGCGAGTTCGTGATCGAGCGCGCCTTCGTCGACAAGTAGCCTGACTGCACCGCGGCGAACCGAACCGTGCCCCTCGCCGTTCAAACGACGGAGAGGTGCCCCATGCTCGAGAACATGCCGTCGGCGATCGGCCAAGCCCTGAGTTCCATCCGTCCGGGCCTGAACAAGATCACGTCCGCCAGCCCCGACCTTGCCGCGCCCGACATCCTTCGCATTACCAGCGAGGCTTTCGCTCACGAAGGTGCGATCCCGTCCCGCTTCACCGAAGATGGCGCCAAGCTATCGCCGCCGCTTCGCTTCGAGAACGTACCGGCGGGAACGCGCTCGCTCGCCCTCGTCGTGGAGGATGCCGACAGCCCGACGCCCTCGCCGCTCTGCCACATGCTGGCTTGGTCGATCGAGGGCGGGGATGGCAGCTTCCACGAGGCTGCGCTCGACGCCGACGCGACGCCGCCGGCGCGCTGCGGCGCGTTGTTCGGCAAGAACAGCTTCATGCGCCCCGGCTGGCTGCCGCCGGACCCGCCGCGGGGCCACGGCGCGCATCGCTACTGCTTTCAACTGTTCGCGCTCGACATCGTGCCGGAGTTGGAAGAGGGCTCCGGGCGCGGCGCACTGGTCAAGGCGCTCGCCGGACACGTCATCGCCAGGGGCCTTCTGATCGGCACCTACGAGCGTGCGGGCTAAGTCCTTACGCCTGCCTAGCCAAGCTCACCACATTGTGCAGGCTACCGCTGTCGGCGGCATCCATCAGCTTGCGGAAGCCGCGCGCGGCTTGGCGGATGCGTTGCTCGTTCTCGACCAGCGCGAGGCGCACGTAGCCCTCGCCCTGCTCGCCGAAGCCGACACCCGGCGCCACCGCGACCTCGGCCTTCTCGATCATCAGCTTGGAGAACTCCAGGCTACCGAGGTGGGCGAACCGCTCCGGCACCTTGGCCCAGGCGAACATCGAGGCGCGGGGCGCCGGGATCGGCCAGCCCGCCTTGGTGAAGACGTCGACCATCACGTCGCGGCGGCGCTTGTAGATCGCCCGCATCTCGTGGATGCAGTCGTCGGGGCCGTTGAGGGCAGCGGTCGCGGCGACCTGGACGGGCGTGTAGGCGCCGTAGTCGAGATAGGACTTCACCCGCGTCAGCGCCGACACGAGCCGCTCGTTGCCGACCGCGAAGCCGATGCGCCAGCCCGCCATCGAATAGGTCTTCGACAGCGAGGTGAATTCGATCGTGCAGTCGATCGCGCCCTCGACCTGCAGCACCGATGGCGGCGGATCGCCATCGAAGTATAGCTCGGCGTAGGCGAGGTCGGAGAGGATGAAGATCTCGTGGCGCTTCGCGAAGCGGACCAGCTCCTTGTAGAAGTCGAGGCTGGCGACGTGCGCCGTCGGGTTCGAGGGGTAGCACACGACCACCGCGATCGGCTTGGGGATGGAGTGGATGATCGCCCGCTCCATCGCCGCGAAGAACGAGGGCGAGGGATCGGCCGGGATCGACCGCACCGCGCCGCCTGCCATCAGGAAGCCGAAGGCGTGGATGGGGTAGGAAGGGTCGGGTACGATGACGACGTCGCCTGGCGCGGTGATCGCCTGCGCGACGTTGGCGAAGCCTTCCTTGGAACCCAGCGTCGCCACCACCTGCCGGTCGGGGTCGAGCGTCACCCCGAAGCGCCGGGCATAATAGCCGGCCTGGGCGCGGCGCAGGCCGGGGATGCCCTTTGAGGCGGAGTAGCGGTCTATGCGCGTCTTGCCGACCGTCTCGATCAGCTTCTCCTTGACGTGCGCCGGCGCGTCGAGATCGGGGTTGCCCATGCCGAGGTCGATGATGTCGGCGCCAGCCCGGCGCGCCCCGGCCTTCAGGCGGTTCACCTCCTCGAAGACGTAGGGCGGCAGGCGCTGGATGCGGTAGAACGACTGGTTCATGGCGGCTCTGGCGGAGGCGTCGGCTCGGGGATGGGGGCGTGCGGGGAGCTCGCGCCGCCACCGTCATAGCTTAACGCGAAACCACCCCGCCGCGATAGCGGGTCCGGCCAGCGGACCGCGGCGGCACATCGCACGAGGACGGGGCGGAACGGTGACCGGGCGCGACTTCACGATCGAGGCCGACGCGGTGACGGAGCCGGCGAGCCTGACCTACGTCGGCTTCGACTCGGCCTGGGCCGACAACCCTCGCAAGCCCGGCGCGATCTGCGCCCTGCGCCTGGCGCGAGGCGAGCCGCCGGCCTTCCATCCACCCCAGGCGGCGGGCTTCGACGCCGCTCTCGCCTTCATCCGCGAACGCCACGCCGCCGGTGCCGTGACGCTCGTCGCCATCGACCAGCCGACGGTCGTCCGCAACGAGGGCGGAGCCCGCCCTGTCGAGCGGCTCGTCGCCTCGGTGATGAGCTTCAGCGGCGGCGGCATCCAGCCGGCCTATCGCGGGACCAACAAGGCCGATCTCTTCGGCGACGCGGCACCGATCTGGCGCTTCCTCGCCGCGCTCGGCTTCGCCGACGACCCCGAGCGGGCGGCGGGCGCAGGGGACGGCGGCTTCGTGATGGAGGTGTTTCCGGCGCTGGCGCTGCTCGGCCTGGAGCCTGCCTTCCTCGCCGCGGCCAGGACAGGTCCGCGCTACAATCCGGGCCGCCCGACCTTCCTGCTCCCGGCTTGGCGGGCGGTGTGCCGCACGGCCGCCGCCGAGGCGCGCCGGCTCGGCCTCGCCGCGGTCGCCGACTGGTGCGAGGCGCTGCCGGTCGAGAGCAAGCCGCGCAAGCGCGAGCAGGACGCCCTCGACGCCGTGATCTGCCTGCTCGTCGCCGCACGATGGCGCGCCGACCGCGCGGGATGCCTGATGCTGGGCGATCTCGACCAAGGCTATATCGTCGCGCCGGCGAACGTGGCCTTGCGCGAGCGCCTTGCGCGCTCGCCTTTCTCCGCCCAGGTTCCATGTCGCTGATTGGTCCCGGTGGGACACGACCCGGCGCGCCGGCCCGAACCTTGCCACCTCGAACCTTGCTATCGAGGCGGCATTATCCTGCGAGTCTGTAATGCGGCCCGGCGAAGCCGGTACGAGTTGGGCATGGCGGCGCACCAGCCGCTTGGTTCGAGGCATCGGCCACCCCATCGGGGCGACGCCGATCAAGGAAGCGGTTGTTCCATGGCGTGGCCCTGGCCGATCAACGGAATGAACCTCGTCAACGCGCTGGCCAAGGGCCGCGATGTCGACGTCATCCGCAACAACCGCTTCTCCGACGGCCGACGCGGCCTGCTCGACGTCTATGCCCCGCGCGGCGCTCGCGACGCGCCGCTCGCCGTGTTCTTCTACGGCGGCGGCTGGGAGGAAGGGGTCAAGGACAACTACCGCTTCGTCGGCATGTCGCTCGCCCGCAACGGCGTGGTGGCGATGGTGCCGGACTATCGCCTCTATCCCGACGTGCGTTTCCCCGACTTCATCGCCGACGGCGCAAGGGCCGTACGCTGGGCTCGGCGCAACGCGGCGGAGTTCGGCGCCGATCCCGGCCTGATCTTCCTCATCGGGCACTCCGCGGGCGCCTATATCGCCGCGATGCTGACGCTCGATCGGCAGTGGCTCGATGGCCCGAGCATGGCGGCCGTCGCTGGCACCGTCGGCATCGCCGGCCCCTACGACTTCCTGCCGCTCAAGGGTCCCGGCCTGAAGCGCATCTTCGCCCCAGCCGGCGGGGACCTCGCGACCAGTCAGCCGATCAACTATGCGCGGGGGGATGCCGCTCCGATGCTGCTGGTGTCCGGCCTTGCCGACACCACCGTGCATCCCGACCAGAGCCGCCGTCTCGCCGCCAAGCTGCGCTCGCTCGGCGGCCGAGCGGAGGCGCGCTTCTACAAGCGGATCGGCCACCAGCTGGTGATGGGCGCCTATGCGCCGCTGCTGCGTCCCCTGGCGCCGAGCCTCGCCGACACGCTGGCCTTCATCCGCGCCCGCTCCGCGCAGCTGCGCCCGCGTCCAGGCTCACCGCACTTCTTCCAGCAGAGCCGTCTGGCCTGACCCGGGTGGATGCAGGTCCACCCGCGGGCGGGATCGATCAGAGGTACGGCATCGCCAGCCGAACGGCGGCGTCGCGCAGCCGCACCAGCAGCTTGCGCGCCTTCAGCGCCTTGTTGGTCAGCGGCTGGCCGCGGTGGCTCGTCACGAAGTGCTGCAGGGCCTGCGCGATCTCGGGATCGTAGAACTCCATGCACAGCTCGAAATTGAGCCGGAACGAGCGCAGATCCCAGTTGCAGGAGCCGATCAGCGCCCACTCGCCGTCGACGATCATCGCCTTGGAATGGCGGAACGGCGGCGGCCCGAGCCAGATGTGGACGCCGTCCTTGAGGAGCGAGCCGATGTTCTGCCGCGACGCCCAGTCGACGAAGATGTGGTTGGAGCGCTCCGGCATCACGACGTGCACGTTGACGCCGCGCATCGCGGCGAGCGACAGCGCCGTGTTCAGCCGCTCGTCGGGCAGGAAGTAGGGCGTCATCACGTAGATCGAGGAACGGGCGCAGGCCACCGCCTGCATCACGCAGAACTCGATCTTCTCGACGTCCTGGTCCGGCCCGGAGGTGATGACGCGGGCCTCGGCGCCGCCGGTCGAATCGAGCTGCGGGAACCAGGCCGGACCGTCGAGTTCCTCGCCGGTGGTGAACACCCAGTCGTCGATGAAGGCATCGACGAGCTGCGCCACCACCGGGCCGGTCACCTTGAAATGAGTGTCCTGCACCGGCTTCGCCGGGTGCTTCGCCATCACGTTTTCGTCGGCGATGTTCATGCCGCCGGTGAAGCCGACCGCACCGTCGATGACCAGGATCTTCTTATGCGAGCGCAGGTTGACGAGCGGCATCCGCCAGGGCAGCGGCGAGTGGAGGAAGCGCGCCGCCGGCACGCTGGCGCGGTGCAACGCGCGATAGGCGCGCGACAGCACGTAGCCCGAGCCGACGCCGTCGACGATGACGCGAACCGCGACGCCGCGCTTCACCGCCGCGCCCAGGGCCGCGACGAAACGTTCACCGGTGCCGTCGGCGTTCATGATGAAGCTCGACAGGCCGATCGAGGCTTTTGCCGCCTCGATCGCGGCGATCATCGCGGGATAGGCCTCGTCGCCGTTCTGGTAGGTGTCGAGCGCGTTGCCGGGCTCCAGCGGGCGCCGCGACACGTGGCCGACGCCGCGCTGCAGCGCTTCCAGCTCCTCGTGGTGCGCGGCGTCGTTGATGTCGGTGCGGCGGGCGCGGGTGCGCTGGCGCTTGCGCAGGTTCTTGGCGCGGCGCCGCACCCGGTTGATGCCGGCGACGAAGTACAGGAAGCCGCCGATGAACGGCACCAGCCAGACCAGCCCGACCCAGCCCAGCGCCGAGCCGACGTCGCGCTTGTGGAGCAGGACATGGATCGTCGCCCAGGCGATGACGACGAGGTGCAGCGGCAGCAGGAGAAGGCGCAGGTCGCCCTGGCCGAGGAGATGGAACAAGGATCGAGCTTTCCGAAGCCGCCCCGGAGGACGGCGGCGACGCTTCATCGCGGATTCCGCTTGACGGCGCCAGGGGCGTGGCGGCCACGCTTCGACTGCGGCCGGCCGCTGGAAAGGACAAGCATGCACGTCGTCGACGCCTCCCTCGTCGAGCACGTCATCGAGAGCTACGGCTATTACGCTCTGGCGATCGTCGTCGCCGGCGAGAGCGCCGGCGTGCCGCTGCCGGGCGAGACGATGCTGGTTTCCGCGAGCATCTACGCCGGCACCAAGCATGGGCTCGACATCCGCCTGGTGATTCTCGTCGCGGCGGCGGCGGCGATCGCCGGCGACAATCTCGGCTTCTGGGTCGGGCGGCGCTACGGCGAGGCGGTGCTGCGCCGTCTCGGGCCACGGATCGGCCTCGACGAGCGCAGGCAGCTGCTGGGGCAGTATCTGTTCAAGCGCTACGGCGGCGTCATCGTCTTCTTCGGGCGCTATGTCGCCTTGCTGCGCACCTTCGCGGCGCTGCTCGCCGGCATCAACCGGCTGCCGCCGCTCACCTTCTTCTGCTGGAACGCCGCCGGCGGCGTCACCTGGGCGACGCTGTTCGGCCTCGGCGGCTACCTCGCCGGCAAGGGCATCGAGCGCGTCGCCGGGCCGGTCGGCTACGTCGCGCTGGCGCTGGCGCTGGTCGGCGCGGTGCTGGTCTGGCGCTTCTACAAGCGCCACGAGGAGCAACTGCTCGACAGCGCCGAGCGGGAGATGCGCGCCGCCTCCTGACGCCGAGCGGCTTCAGGGCAGCGACGCGGGCTCGACGTAGAGCGATGGGACGGACGCGCTTCGTCGAGCCGCCGTGGAAGGCGATCCTGTCGACCAAGGCGATCCTGCCGCTGCTCTGGGA